>JAGYNF010000250.1 GCA_018400215.1 Cyanobium sp. M55B138
TCAGGTTTGTGTGCTCAAGCCGGTGACTGGATTTGAACCTGCGACCTACTGATTACGAATCAGTTGCTCTACCACTGAGCTACACCGGCACCTCCATGAAATTAGCATTCAGGGGTCGGCCTTGATGCGGTGTGCGGTGACGAGATCCAAGTCTGAATCGATTGATCCTGCCCTCAAGGCGAGGCTGTTGCAGGAGGCCCGCACCCCCTGGAGGGGGCTGCGGCGGGCGGTGTGGCTGGCCCTGGCCGCCTCTGGGGCCGTGGGCCTGGCCACGATGGCGATGCGATCGGCCAGCGGCGTGGACGTGCCTTCAGGGGATTTACTGATCCAGGTGGGCGCCCTCTCCCTCTTCGGCAGCCTGCTCTGGTTGGATCGCAACCGGTCCGTCAGCTGAGGGCGGCAGCGCTGCTGGCCAAGTTGGGGGCTCCAGGTGGCCCAGCCGTAGCAGGGGCAGCCCCAGGGAGAGCCGTTGGCTGGCGAGCTCGACCAGATCCAGGGGGGGAGCGGTGGCCACGGTTGCTGAGCCGCGGCTCAGCAGCGTGATCGCCTGGCTCAGCTGTTGCCATTGCCAGAGGATCAGGCTGAGCAGGGGGCAAGCCAGCAGCAGGCAGGCAAAGCGGGGACTCGCCGCCAGGGGTGAGAGGGGAGCGGCCAGGGCGGCGTGCTGATCGATCCACCAAAACAGGGGCAGAAGAGCCGCTGCGCCCAGCACAAGGGCCCATTTCAGCGGCAGTGGGCTCTGCTGAGCCACCAGGCTGCGCTGGGCCTCGCTGCGGGCCTTGAGCGGCACCTGCACCAGCAGCAGCGAACAGACGTCGGCCGGCCGCTGCCAGAGCACGATCGCTGGCCCCAGCACGCCGATGGCCCAGGCCAGCAGGCGCTCCAGGCCCGGCAAAGGGCCCGGATCGGCGCCTGCCAGCACCAGCAGCAAACCCAGCAGCTCCAGGGGCATGGCCCCGATGGCCACAAGCTGGAGCCAGAGCAGGGGCTCGCTGCGGGGGTTCACGGCATTCAGATGGTGAGGGTGCGGCGCTGGGTGACCAGCTTGTAGGCCTCAACCCGGTCCCTGTCCTGCCAGCCGGTGTAGCGGTCGGTGCCGATGCCGCACTCGAAGCCGGTGGCGACTTCCTTGACGTCATCTTTGTTGCGACGCAGGGAGTCGAGGTCGCCCTCGAACACCTTTTCCTTGCCGCGCCACACCCGCACCTTGCAGTTGCGCTGCAGCTTGCCGCTGGTGACATAGCAACCGGCCACGGCACTGCGGCCAATGGTGAACACGGCCCGCACCTCGGCTTCGCCCAGGGGCTCCTCCACCAGCTCCGGCTCCAGCAGGCCCTCCATGGCCATCTGGATGTCCTCCAGCAGCTTGTAGATCACGTCGTAGTCGCGCACGTCCACACCAGTGGCATCGGCGGCCCGCTTGGCCCCAGGGGCCATCGAGGTGTTGAAGCCCACGATCACGGCACCGGAGGCGGCGGCCAGGTCGACGTCGGTCTCGGTGATCTCGCCCGGGGCCGAGAGCAGCACCCGCACCTGCACTTCGCCCTGGGGCAGCTGTTCCAGGGAGCCGAGGATCGCCTCGACGCTGCCCTGCACATCGGCCTTGAGGATCAGGTTGAGTTCCTTGAGCTCGCCTTCGCTGGCCTGGCCCGACATCGAGGCCAGGGACACCCGGCGGGAGGCCATCTGCTGGGCCAGGCGGGTGGCCCTGGCCTCGTTGGCCCGGTCGCCCACCACGGAGCGGGCGGTCTTCTCGTCGGGATACACCTCAAACTCGTCCCCGGCGGTGGGCACTTCGCTGAAGCCGAGGGCTTCGACCGCATAGGAGGGGGCGGCTTCCTTGACCCGCTTGCCGCTGTCATCCACCATGGCCCGCACCTTGCCGAGCACCGGACCGGCCGCCAGCACGTCGCCGGCCCGCAGGGTGCCGTTCTGCACCAGCAGGGTGGCCACCGGACCCTTGGCCTTGTCGAGGTGGGCCTCGATCACGGTGCCGCGGGCCATGCGATCCGGGTTGGCCTGGAGGTCTTCCACCTCCGTGACCAGCAGGATCATCTCCAGCAGCTTGTCGACGTTCTCACCCTTGATGGCGCTGACCGGCACCATCACGGTGTTGCCACCCCAGTCTTCTGCCACCAGTTCGAGGGCCGAGAGCTCCTGCTTGACGCGGTCGGGGGAAGCCCCCTCTTTGTCGATCTTGTTGATCGCCACCACGATCGGCACCTTGGCGGCCCGGGCGTGGCTGATGGCCTCCAGGGTCTGGGGACGCACGCCGTCATCGGCGGCGACCACAAGCACGCCAACTGATCTGGCT
>JAGYNF010000251.1 GCA_018400215.1 Cyanobium sp. M55B138
CCGCCAACGGCGATGTGGTGGTGATCGAGATGAATCCGCGGGTGAGCCGCAGCTCGGCGCTGGCGTCGAAGGCCACGGGGTTTCCGATCGCCAAGATCGCCGCCCGGCTGGCGGTGGGCTACACCCTCGATGAGATCGTCAACGACATCACCGGCGCCACGCCGGCCTGTTTCGAGCCCACGATCGACTACGTGGTCACGAAGATCCCCCGCTTCGCCTTTGAGAAGTTCCAGGGCAGCCCGGCGGTGCTCACCACCTCGATGAAGTCGGTAGGCGAGGCGATGGCCATCGGTCGCTGCTTTGAGGAGTCGTTCCAGAAGGCGCTGCGCTCCCTGGAGACCGGCCACGCCGGCTGGGGCTGCGACCGGCCCGATGCCGCCTGGGAGCCGATTGCCCTGGAGCGGGCCCTGCGCACCGCCACCCCCGAGCGGATCTTCGCCGTGCGCGCCGCCCTGCTGGCCGGCCGCAGCGACGCCGACATCCACCGGCTCTCGGCCATCGACCCCTGGTTCCTGGCCAAGTTGCGGGGGATTGTGGAGGCCGAACGGCGCCTGCTGCGGGGCCGCTCGCTGGCGCAGCTGGAGGCGCCTGCCCTGCTGGAGCTCAAGCAGCTGGGCTTCTCCGACCGTCAGATCGCCTGGGCCAGTGGCAGTGATGAGCTCACGGTGCGGCGCCACCGCCAGGGGCTGGGGGTGACTGCCGTGTTCAAGACGGTGGACACCTGCGCGGCTGAATTTGCCTCCAGCACGCCCTATCACTATTCCAGCTACGAACGGCCCCTGGAGCGGCTCAATGCCGCCGGCGACCTGGAGCGGGTGCCGCCCGAAAACGAGGTGCAGCCCGAAGATCGCCGCAAGGTGATGATCCTCGGCGGCGGCCCCAACCGCATCGGCCAGGGGATCGAATTCGACTACTGCTGCGTGCACGCCTCCTTTGCCCTGCGCGAGGCGGGGTTTGCCACGGTGATGGTGAACAGCAACCCGGAAACGGTGTCGACCGACTACGACACCTCCGATCGCCTCTATTTCGAGCCGCTCACCTTCGAGGACGTGCTCAACGTGATTGAGGCGGAGAAGCCCGAGGGGGTGATCGTGCAGTTTGGCGGCCAGACACCCCTGAAGCTGGCGATTCCCCTGTTGCGTTGGCTGGCGACGCCGGAGGGCCTGGCCACCGGCACCCGCATCTGGGGCACGTCGCCTGAATCGATTGATACCGCTGAGGATCGGGAGCAGTTTGAGGCGATCCTGCGGCGCCTGGAGATTCGCCAGCCCCGCAACGGCCTGGCCCGCAGCGAGGCGGAGGCCCTGGCGGTGGCCGAGCGGATCGGCTACCCCGTGGTGGTGCGGCCCAGCTACGTGCTCGGCGGCCGGGCGATGGAGGTGGTGTACGACCAAGCCGAGCTCAGCCGTTACATGGCCGAGGCGGTGACTGTGGAGCCCGACCACCCGGTGCTGATCGATCAATACCTGGAGAACGCCACCGAGGTGGATGTGGATGCCCTCTGCGATGCCACCGGTGCGGTGGTGATCGGCGGGTTGATGGAACACATCGAACCGGCGGGGATTCACTCGGGTGATTCGGCCTGCTGTCTGCCCTGCGTCAGCCTCAGCGCTGCGGCCCAGGCCACCATTCGCCAGTGGAGCAAGGATCTGGCCCTGGCCCTGGAGGTGCGCGGCCTGATCAACCTGCAGTTCGCCGTGCAGCGGGGCGCCGATGGCGAGGAGCGGGTGTTCATCATCGAGGCCAATCCGCGCGCCTCGCGCACGGTGCCGTTTGTGGCCAAGGCCACCGGCGTGCCCCTGGCCAAATTGGCCAGCCGGGTGATGGCCGGCCAGAGCCTGGCCGCGTTGGGGTTGACGGCCGAGCCCGTGCCACCGCTGCAGGCGGTGAAGGAGGCGGTGTTGCCCTTCAAGCGCTTTCCCGGCTCCGACACCCTGCTGGGTCCGGAGATGCGCAGCACCGGTGAGGTGATGGGGATCGCGGCCGGATTCGGCATGGCCTTCGCCAAGGCCGAGCTCGCCGCTGGTGAGGCCCTGCCCACCGGCGGCACCGTGTTTCTCTCCACCCACGACCGCGACAAGCCTGCCCTGGCGCCGGTGGCCGCCCGGCTGGCGGAGCTGGGATTTCAGCTGATCGCCACCAGCGGCACCGCTGGGGCCCTGGCGGCCGAGGGATTGGTGGTGGAGCCGGTGCTGAAGGTGCACGAGGGCCGTCCCAACATCGAGGACGCGATCCGCTCCGGTCGCATTCAGCTGATCATCAACACGCCGATCGGCCGCCAGGCCGCCCACGACGAC
>JAGYNF010000252.1 GCA_018400215.1 Cyanobium sp. M55B138
CTTACTCAGGATGAGGCGAGGGCTTTGAACAAACGCTGGCGCAACGCGGGGTTGTACGTGCTCCTGGTGATCGTGATGATCGCTGTGGGCACGGCGTTCCTCGATCGTCCCGACCCTGCCAACGCGCCGCGCACCCTGCGCTACAGCGACTTTGTGGAGGCGGTTCAGGCCAATGAGGTGTCGCGGGTGTTGATCTCCCCCGACCGCGGCACCGCCCAGGTGGTGGAGAGCAGCGGCCAGAGGGCCGTGGTGAACCTCGCTCCCGACAAGGATCTGCTGAAGCTGCTCACCGACCACAACGTGGACATCGCGGTGCAGCCCAGCCGTGAACCGGCGGCCTGGCAGCAGGCGGTGGGCAGCCTGTTCTTCCCGCTGCTGCTGTTGGGGGGTCTGTTCTTTCTGCTGCGCCGCGCCCAGGGCGGTGGCGGCAACCCGGCCATGAGCTTTGGCAAGAGCAAGGCGCGCCTGCAGATGGAGCCCCAAACCCAGGTCACCTTTGGGGATGTGGCGGGCATTGAGGGCGCCAAGCTCGAGCTCACCGAGGTGGTCGACTTCCTCAAGAATCCCGATCGCTTCACCGCCGTCGGCGCCAAAATTCCCAAAGGTGTGTTGCTGGTCGGCCCTCCGGGCACCGGCAAAACCCTGCTGGCCAAGGCGGTGGCGGGTGAGGCGGGTGTGCCCTTCTTCTCCATCTCCGGTTCGGAGTTCGTGGAGATGTTTGTGGGGGTGGGTGCCAGCCGGGTGCGGGACCTGTTCGAGAACGCCAAGAAGAGCGCCCCCTGCATTGTCTTCATCGACGAGATCGACGCCGTGGGCCGCCAGCGCGGTGCCGGCCTCGGTGGTGGCAACGACGAGCGGGAGCAGACCCTCAACCAGCTGCTCACCGAGATGGATGGCTTTGAGGGCAACACCGGCATCATCATCGTGGCGGCCACCAACCGTCCCGATGTGCTCGATTCAGCCCTGATGCGGCCGGGGCGCTTTGACCGCCAGGTGGTGGTGGATCGCCCCGACTACAGCGGTCGGCTGCAGATTCTCGAGGTGCATGCCCGTGGCAAGACCCTCGCCAAGGATGTGGACCTCGACAAGGTTGCCCGCCGCACCCCTGGGTTTACCGGAGCCGACCTGGCCAACCTGCTCAACGAGGCGGCGATCCTGGCCGCCCGTCGCCAGCTCACCGAAGTTGCGATGGATGAGGTGAACGACGCGATTGAGCGGGTGATGGCCGGGCCCGAGAAGAAGGATCGGGTGATGAGCGAGAAGCGCAAGCGCCTCGTGGCCTACCACGAATCGGGCCACGCCCTGGTGGGAGCGCTGATGCCCGACTACGACCCGGTGCAGAAAATCTCGATCATTCCCCGCGGCCAGGCAGGCGGGCTCACCTTCTTCACCCCCTCCGAAGAACGGATGGAGTCTGGCCTCTACTCCCGGGCCTATCTCCAGAACCAGATGGCCGTGGCCCTCGGCGGCCGCGTGGCTGAGGAGATCGTCTACGGCGCCGACGAGGTCACCACTGGTGCTTCGAACGACCTGCAGCAGGTGGCCCGGGTGGCCCGCCAGATGGTGACCCGCTTCGGCATGAGTGATCGGCTCGGGCCGGTGGCCCTGGGCCGCAGCCAGGGGGGCATGTTCCTCGGCCGCGACATCGCGGCTGAGCGCGACTTCTCCGAGGACACCGCCGCCACCATCGATGAGGAGGTGAGCCAGCTGGTGGAGGAGGCCTACCGCCGGGCCACGGAGGTGCTGGTCAACAACCGCGCGGTGCTCGATGAACTGGCCGAGATCCTGGTGGAGAAGGAAACCGTGGATGCGGAGGATCTCCAGGAGCTGTTGATTCGCAGCGACGTCCGTGTCGCTGAGTACGTCTGATCCAGCCCTGACGCTGCTCGCTGCCTTGCACCACCAGCCCCTGCTGGTGGTGCTTCGCGCTGAGCAGCCCCAGGCGCTGGAGGTGAAGCTCGAGCATCTGCAGCGCCTGGGCCTGCGCCATGTGGAACTGGCCTGGACCCCCCATCCCGACTGGGTGGCCCAGGTGATTGAGCTGGCCCGGCGTTTCCCGCGGCTCGCCCTGGGGGCGGCCTCGGTGTGCACGGCCGCGGGCGTTGAGGCTGCCGCCCGGGCAGGCCTGGCCTATGTGGTGTCGCCGATCCTCGATGCCGAGCTGCTGCAGAGGGCGCGGCGGCTGGGGCTGGTGCTGGTGCCTGGGGTGTTGAGTCCGTCCGAGGTTCACCAGGCCCGCCAGCTCGGCTGCCGGCTGGTGAAGCTGTTCCCCGCCGCCAGTGTGGGCCCCCAC
>JAGYNF010000253.1 GCA_018400215.1 Cyanobium sp. M55B138
GGGCCAGGCTGATGGCCAAGGCCAGGCTGATGGCTGAGGCCAGGCTGATGGCTGAGGCCAAGCGATGGCGGAGTCGCCTGGATCGGGTGGGGCTGGGCCGGGTTGCTGCCATTCCCCGCACGGCCTGTTTGGGCCCAGGCTACGGGCAACGCGCGGGATGGGCCTCAGGGCTGCAGTTGGGCCGTGGCGATCTCCAGCACGGCTGTGGCTGTGCTGAGGGCCAGCTGGCTGTCGTGCTGGTCGAATAGATCGGCTGGAGCTGCGTCGCCCTGCGGGTAGCGGCTGGCGCTGTTCATGCGGGTGAGCGCCTTGAGGTGCAGCTCTGCCAGCGCGGGAAAGGTCAGGCCCTGTTGTTGCAGCAGCTCCACCAGCTTCTCGAGGGAGTGGCTGTAGGGCGGGGTCAGGCCTGCAGCCACCAGCAGGGCCTTGAGTCCCTTTTCGGCTGCCTGACCAGCCAGGTAGCAGGCCTGGGCGTGGAAGCCTTGACTGGCAGTCACGCCTGCCGCCTCCAGGTCGCTAAGGGCCTGGCGGAGCCAGGCCTCAGCTCGGGGTGTCATGGCTGATCGAGGCGAATGGCGTCTTGGCCGATGGCGCGCCAGTAGGGGTCGTCACCGCCCCTCAGGTCCTGCCAGCGCTCCTGGCTGAGGGCCAGCACGTCGTCGCCCAGCCTTGCTTCCAGCAGGGCATCGGCGAGGGCATCGGCCGCGGCTTTGCTGGGGGCGATGGCCAGCAGGTCGACATCGGAGTAGGCGTCCCAATCGCCGCGGGCCAGGGAGCCGAACAGCCACACCTCCCCGCCGGGGTGGTGGCTGAGTACGGCCACGACGCCGTTGCGCAGCTCCGCCAGGAGAGTGCGGCGGCGTTGGTCTCGGATTGCCGCCAGAGTGGCCATGCCATCACGTTAGTGGGATGGGCCAGGTGGCGCCCCGTTCCCTGGTGCTGGCCGCCGGCGGCGGCGCTGGGGCATCCTGAGGGCACGTGTGCCGCCCCAGCCGCCCGCCCGCCATGTCCCGAATCCCACGGCGCTATGCCGTTCACCTGCACCTCAGCGGCGGCCAGAGCGAAACCGTGATGTTCGCCAGCCTGGGGGCCTTCCAGGAGTGGTATGGCGGCGTGTTCACCAGTTCGGTGCCCGAATCGCTGGTGAATGTGCCGATCAGCGAGCTCGACGGTGAATACCTGGTGCTGCGGCCCAGCGCCGTGATCGCGATCCGGGTGGAACCCAAGTTCAACGCCATGGACGACGACGACAACGAGCCGGCATGACGCCTGAGCGGCTGGGGCTGCTCTGGGGGGTCACCGTGTTTGCCGGCGCCGTGGCCCAGGCACTGGCCTGGCTCACCGGCCTGCCGGGGGTGGTGCTGCTGCTCAGCTCCGGCCTGCTGATCGGCCGCTCCGGCCTCCAGCTGGTGGAGCCCCTCGACCTCGGCAGTGGCCTGGGCACGATCGTGGGCCTGTTGGTGAGCCTGGTGCTCTTCGATGGTGGCCTCAACCTGCGGCTGCCGGACGATGGCACCCGCCAGGCGGTGCTGCGCATCTGCAGTGTGCGGCTGGTGCTGGCCCTGCTCGGTGGTTTGCTGGTGGCCCACCAGCTGGCGGGCCTGAGCTGGCCGCTGGCGGCGGTGTTCAGCGCCATCGTGCTGGCCACCGGGCCCACGGTGGTGAACCCCCTGGTGCGCCAGATCCGCCTGGCCCATCCCCTTGGCGAGGTGCTGGAGGGGGAGGGCCTGGTGCTCGAGCCGATCGGCGCCGTGCTGGCCCTGCTGCTGCTCGAGCTGGTGCTGGGCAACCTGCACGGCTGGCGGGAGCTGGCCACCGGCCTGCTGGTGCGGCTCGGCGGTGGCGTGGCGATCGGTGCCGCCTGCGGCTGGCTGCTGGCCGAGGTGCTGCGCCGCATCCCGGCGGCCCCGGCCGGGCCCCTGCGGCTGCAGCTCACCCTGGGCAGCCTGTTTTTGATGTTCACCGCCTGCGAGCTGCTGCTGCCCGAATCGGGCCTGCCGGCCGCCGTGGCCGCCGGCGTGGTGGTGGGTCGTCGCCCCGACACCGATGCCGCCGAGCTCGATGCCCTGATCCGCCAGCTGGCCCAGCTGGCGATCACCATGCTGTTCCCCCTGCTGGCCGCCGACGTGACCTTCGCCCAGCTCAGCCCCCTGGGCTGGGGCGGCGTGGCCTGCGTGCTCACGCTGATGCTGGTGGTGCGGCCCGTGGCGATCGGCCTGGCCACCTGGGGGATGGGCTTTTCGCTGCAGCA
>JAGYNF010000254.1 GCA_018400215.1 Cyanobium sp. M55B138
GAAATTGGAGGAAGACAGCGATTCTGAAGATGCTGGTGATTTGTGAATGACGCTGACCACTGCGGTGCCCCTGGCCGACCTAGTGATTCACGCTGGCACCCACAAGACGGCCAGTTCCTACATCCAGAGCAGGATGGCGGCCAACCGCAAGCTGCTGAGGAAACTTGGCCTGGTGGTGCCCTATCCGGCGGGCCTCTCGCGTAAGCACAAGCCCCTGGCTGCAGCCCTGGCTAAGGGCCGCTGGCAGCCGTGGCGGCGCCTGCTGACGTCGCCGGTGGGCCCGCTGTTGCTGAGTGGCGAGCAATTCACCCAGCCCCTGGCCCAGCCCGCCTGCCTGGATGCCCTCGTGCAGGTGCTGGCTGAGCGGGGGTATCGCTTGAAGGTGGTGGTGTTTCTCCGGGATCAGCCCGACTACATCAATGCCCGCTATGTGCACTCCACGCGTCGCCTCTATCACCATCAGGATTTCGAGGCCTATGTGCGTGCCCAGCTGGCAGAGCGGCGGCACATCTACGACTATCACCACCTGTTTGGCCATCTCGTTGCTCGCCCTGATGTCACCAGCGTGTTTCTGCCCTATGGCAGCCGCTTCGGGGATCCCTTCGCTCGCATGATGGCGGCCCTGGGCTGGGTTGAGCCGGCGCAGGGGTGGGCCTCCGCCGATCCCCAGAAGGGCAATGTGCAGCCGGGTTGCCGCGGGGTGTGGTTGGCCCAGGCCCTGGGGGAGCGGCTGGCGGCCCTGGGCATCGATGGCCGACGGCTCACCAACACCGGCGGAGTGGTGCGCCGCATTGCCGCGCGACAGGGCTGGCAGGACGAGCGCTATTGCGGCTTTGATCCGGCTTCAGCCGAGGAGGTGGCGACCCACTATGGGGCGAGCAACGACGCCTTCGCCCAGCGGGTGTGGGGCTGTCGTTGGCGGGAGCAGGTGCCCGTGCTGCCGATGGTGCGCCGGGTGTTCCAGCCTCCGCCAGGGGGAGACGAGCGGCGGCGCCTGGAGGATCTGGTGCAGCAGGCACTCCTGGATCTGGGCCGGCAGAACCGCAGCCTGCGGCGAGCCCTACGATCGATCTAAGCCCTGTGGCCTGAGTGGATGCCCCGTCGCCGTACACCGCGCTTGATCCTCGCCCAGCTGCTGCTGCAGTTGCGGGTGGTGGGGGCTGTGGCACGGCGAGAGGTGCAGGTGCGGGCCAGCAAGGGCCAGTTCGGCATTGTGGGCGTGTTCATCGAGCCGTTGGCCCTGATCGGCACCTTTCTCGCCCTGCGCATCCTGCTGCGGGGTGCTGGTGATGGCACCTACATGAATGTGGTGTTGTGGCTGGCCTTGGGTTTCGTGCCATTTTTTATGTTCGCCGATATTGCCATCAAGGCTATTAGTGGTGTGCAGAAAAATAGCGAGTTGTATTTCTACCGCCGGCTTAAGCCCCTCGACTCCCTGTTGGGCAACACATTGCTGCTGGGCCAGATCTTTGGCTCCCTGCTGCTGCTGTTCGTGCTCGGGGTGTCGATTTGGGATTGGCAATTCCCTGTGCAGGATGTGGGCGCTTTGGTGTTTCTGTTTGTGGGTATCGCCCTGCTGGGCTTCGGTATCGGCCTGGCCACCCTGGTGATAGGCCACCGCTTGCCGATTGTGGCCTGGGTGATGAAGATGTTCCTGCGGAGGATTCTGTTGTGGACCTCCTGCATCTTTTTCTCGATCAGCATCGTTCCCGATGCTTTCCGCCCTTGGATTCTTTGGAATCCCATCGCCCATGGGGTGGAGCTGCTGCGGCAGGCCTGCAATCCTGCCTATCCGATCCCCGGGGTGAGTGCCCTCTATTTCTGGATGTGGGTGGTGGGGGCATTGGGATTGGGATTGTTTATCTATGGCAATAACGAAGAGCTGCTTTTTGAGCTTGAAAATTCAACAGCTGAGATCACAGGTGGGGAGGACGACTAGGTGCTAGCCAGTGAGCTAGGTGGATTTCGCTGATAGGCTTTGATGATGCGTAGAGATCAGATTTTGTTGCAGTCCCTCCGGGCCCGCGCCAGCCACTCTCTGTTTCGCCAGCATGGCAAGCTTGCCGAGGCGGTGCTGCCCCTGCGGCACTGGGCGGGAAAGACCCGCCGCCAGGCCATGGAGCGCGATTCGATCACGGGTTTCGGCCTGCGTCGCCGCCTGCAGCCGATGGTGCGCTTGCCCCTGCCCCTGCTGCTGGCCGGGTTGGTGGTGGTTGGTTCCGGCCTCTATTTCTTCGGCATCGGCCGCAA
>JAGYNF010000255.1 GCA_018400215.1 Cyanobium sp. M55B138
GGAGGTTCACCATCAACTTGATGACCTCGCGGGGCGTGAAGTGTTCCCCGGCGGTCTCGTTGGAGAGTTCCGCGAACTTGCGAATCAGCTCCTCGAACACCAACCCCATCTCGGCATTGCTCACCGTTTCGGGGTGCAGGTCGATCTGGCCGAACTTCTCGGACACCAGGTACAGCAGGTTGGCCTTGTCGAGGCGGTCCACCTGGATGTGGAACTCGAAGCTGTCGAAGATGTCCCGCACGGCCGGGCTGAACGCCTGGATGTAGCTGCGCAGGTTCTCGGCGATGTTGTCGCCGTCGCCCATCAGCCGCTTCATGTCCAGCGGCGAGGTGTTGCAGAAGTTGTGGCCAGCCTTCCGCAGCAGGAAGGGCTCGGGCTCCAGTCCCTGCCCCTCCCTGAGGGCCTTCTCCTCCAGGACTGCCGCCTTGGTCGGCTCCAGAACGCAGTCGAGCCGCCGCAGCACCGTGAAGGGGAGGATCACCTTGCCGTAGTCGCTCTGCTTGTAGTCGCCGCGCAGCAGGTCGGCGACGCTCCAGATGAAGGCGGAGAGGTTTTGTTTGCCGCTGGGTTGCTGGATGGTGCTGCGGGTTGGGGCCGTTGGGGGCGGTGCTGCTGGATCCGCCAGGGCTACCGAGCCCCCGCGGCCCCGGCCTGGGGTGATCTGGCCGGTGCCAAGCAGGGCAGCTTTGACGCTTTCGTAGTCGGCTTCGCTCCAGCCCAGGAGGTCTCGCAGCCGGCCGTTGACCGAGGAGCCGCCGATCGCTTGCAGGGCACCGAGGAACTCCTGCTGGGCCAGGTCTGCATCCATGGAGCCAGCCAACAATCGACAACCGAGCGGAGTTCGCCTGGAGAGGCGTCTGGGTTCAGTCTGCGGCTTGTGGAGGCGTTTTGGCAGCAATAGCGCCACAGATTGATCTTGTTTCCACATGGCTATGCACAAGCTGCATGAAATGCCGCCTGGGCCCGTAGCTGCTGCGCCGTGTGCTGCAGCACCGCCGGCTCACTGCACCGCTTTGGGAGGGCGAGTTGCCGGCTCTCCACCTTCTCGAGCCAGCTCTGGGGGGTGGTGCGCCGGTGACTGGCCGCCTTCAGGTGCAGACCCAACCCCAGCAAGGCCAGGCATGTGTGCGCGGCACGGCAGCGCGGCACTTAACCCCTGACTGGCTTGCCGCCTGCTCCCAGGAGTTCAGCCTCCAGGCCCAGCTGTTGGGCCGCCGCAACAAACGGGGCATCCAGGCTGCAAAGGGTGGCGCCACGGCCGCTGGCGATAGCCAGATGCAGGGCATCGGCCGCGCGCAGGGTCGTGCTCCAGCCGCGCAGACAGGCGTTGGCATTGCGGAAGTCCTGGGGCTCCAATTCCAGCACCAGCAGGCCCGGCGCCAGGCTGCGCTCGAAACCCTGCAGCACCGCTTCGGCTTGCGCCTGGCTCAGGGCCTTGGTGCGCACCTTCAGGCCAAGAGCGGAATGGAGCTCGGTGACACTCCATGAGCTGATCGCCAGCGGTGCACTGGCCTCAGTGAGAAACGCCGTCGCCGTGGAGGAGTGCGCTTCCGGTGTCAGCACCGCCAGCAGCACACAGGTGTCGATGTAGAGCATCAGGCGCCGGGCTCATCCCGCAACGCCCGCATGGTCTCCACGCCGCTGGTCGGTTGCTCGGGCAACGAGCCACGGAGAGCGGCGAGCTGGGGCAGCAGATCACGCACGCTGCAGCGCGGCACCAGCTCGGCGATGGCCTTGCCGCGGCGCGTGATCACCACCGCCTGTCCAGCCTCCACCGCATCCAGAAGGCTGGAGAGCTGGGTCTTGGCTTCCGCCACCGTCACCTGCACCATGGCCGTTGACCATCTGGATGATCAACTCTAGGGCGGGCTTGTAGCCCGGCAACAGGAGGCATGGCCTCCTCCCCCAGCGAACACGAAATCCAGCAGCGCATCCGCCTGGCCTGCGGCCGCGGCGCCCTGGTCGACCAGCAGGGGCGCTTCGTGCGCTTTGGACTCTGCAAAGGCAGCAGCGACCTGATCGGCTTGCGCTCAGTGGTGGTGACGCCGGAAATGGTCGGCCAGCGGCTCGCCCAGTTCGTTGCCCTGGAGATCAAGACGGTGAGCGGAACCGTCAGCCCTGAGCAGCGGACCTTTCTGCAGTTGGTGCAGCAGCTGGGTGGCTTGGGGGCGGTCTGCCGCTCCATTGCGCAGGCCCAGGCTGTACTGGACCTGGATCCCATGGCCGGGTCGGGCCAATG
>JAGYNF010000256.1 GCA_018400215.1 Cyanobium sp. M55B138
CGTCAACAACATCAAGGCCGCCAAGAAGTTGATTCAGCGCGCCGACGATGAGGTGATGCAGGTGCTGCAGGAGGTGATCGAAGGTCACCCGATCCTGCTCAACCGGGCGCCGACGCTGCACCGCCTCGGCATCCAGGCCTTCGAGCCCAAGCTGGTGGATGGCCGCGCCATCCAGCTGCACCCCCTGGTGTGCCCCGCCTTCAACGCCGACTTCGACGGTGACCAGATGGCCGTGCACGTGCCCCTGGCGATCGAGGCGCAAACGGAGGCCCGCATGTTGATGCTGGCCAGCAACAACATCCTCTCGCCGGCCACCGGCGAGCCGATCATCACCCCGTCCCAGGACATGGTGCTGGGTGCCTACTACCTCACGGCCGAGCAGCCCGGCGGGGTGAAGCCGAAGTTTGGCGATCGGGCCCGCACCTTTGCCAACCTCGAGGATGTGTTGGCGTCCCACCAGGATGGGCACATCACCCTGCACGACTGGATCTGGGTGCGCTTCAGCGGTGAGGTGGAGTGCGATGAGGAAGAGAACGAGCCCCAGTCGCGCGACACCCTCAGCGACGGCACCCGCATTGAGCAGTGGCTCTACCGCCGCGACCGCTTTGACGAGGACGGCGCCCTGATCAGCCGCTACCTGCTCACCACCGTGGGCCGTGTCGTGATCAACAACACCATCATCGATGCGGTGGCTGCCACCTGAGCCGGCAGAACGCTTTTCCCTCCTCTTCGATTCCCATCAGCGCGCAGCCATGACCGCCACCCCCGCCAAGAAGTCCAGCAAGAAGTCGGCTCCTGCCACCCAGCAGGTCGCCGACCTGTCGCCCAGCCAGAGCGGCCCCCTCAGCCTCCAGGCACCGCCGTTCCGCAACCGCGTGATCGACAAGAAGGCCCTGCGCAATCTGGTGGCCTGGGCCTACAAGCACCACGGCACCGCGGTCACGGCCTTCCTGGCGGACGAACTCAAGGATCTGGGTTTCCACTACGCCACCCAGGCGGCCGTGTCGATCTCCGTGGACGACCTGCGCATCCCCGGCGACAAGGCCGCCCTGCTGGAGGAGGCGGAGGAGCAGATCACGGCCACCGAGGAGCGCTATCGCCTCGGTGAGATCACCGAGGTGGAGCGCCACACCAAGGTGATCGACACCTGGACCGAGACCAACGAGCGTCTGGTGGCGGCGGTGCGTCGCAACTTCAGCGACAACGACCCGCTGAACTCGGTGTGGATGATGGCCAACTCCGGCGCCCGGGGCAACATGTCCCAGGTGCGCCAGCTGGTGGGCATGCGGGGCCTGATGGCCAACCCCCAGGGGGAGATCATCGACCTGCCGATCCGCACCAACTTCCGCGAGGGGCTCACGGTTACCGAATACGTGATCTCCTCCTACGGCGCCCGCAAGGGCCTGGTGGACACGGCCCTGCGCACCGCCGACTCCGGCTACCTCACCCGTCGCCTGGTGGATGTGGCCCAGGATGTGATCGTGCGCGAGGACGACTGCGGCACCACCCGCAGCATTCCGATTGATGCCGACGAGAAGGGTCGCTTTGGCAGCAAGTTGGTGGGGCGCCTGGCGGCTGAGCCGGTGCTCGATGCCGACGGCGCCCTGATCGTGGATCGCAATGGCGAGATCGATGCCCCCACCAGCCAGCGCATCGAGGCCGCCGGCGTGCGGTCGGTGAAGGTGCGCTCGCCACTCACCTGCGAGGCCTCCCGCTCGGTGTGCCGCAAGTGCTACGGCTGGGCCCTGGCCCACAACGAACTGGTGGATCTGGGCGAGGCCGTGGGCATCGTGGCCGCCCAGTCGATCGGTGAGCCCGGCACCCAGCTCACCATGCGCACCTTCCACACCGGCGGTGTGTCCACCGCCGAGACGGGCGTGGTGCGCTCCCTGCTCGACGGCACGATTGAATTCGGCCCCAAGGCCCGCGTGCGGGACTTCCGCACCCCCCACGGGGTGGACGCCCAGATTGCCGAGACCGACTTCACCCTGGCGGTGAAGCCCACCGGTAAGGGCAAGGTTCAGAAGCTTGATATCACCAGCGGTTCGATCCTGTTCGTCAACGACGGCCAGGACACCCCGGGCGACACGATCCTGGCCCAGATCTCCGCCGGCGCCACCGTCAAGAAGAGCGTGGAGAAGGCCACCAAGGATGTGATCTGTGACCTGGCCGGCCAGGTGCGCTATGAGGATGCGATCCAGCCCAAGGAGGTCACCGACCGCCAGGGCAACATCACC
>JAGYNF010000257.1 GCA_018400215.1 Cyanobium sp. M55B138
GACGAGCGCCAGGCCCGCATCGCCAGTTGGGTGTTCCTGGGGGTGAACTACCTGCTGCGCAGCTGGCCCTGGATCGTGGTGGCCCTGGCGGCGGTGGTGCTGCTGCCCGACTCCACCGACTGGGAGCAGAGCTACCCGCTGCTGGCGGTGAAGCTGCTGCCGCCGGTGGCCCTGGGGCTGGTGGTGGTGTCGCTGGTGGCGGCCTTTATGAGCACGGTGAGCACGGCGGTGAACTGGGGTGCCAGCTATCTCACCCACGACCTCTACCAGCGCTTCATGCGGCCCGCCGCCAAGGATCGGGAGCTGCTGCTGGTGGGCCAGCTGGCTTCGGTGGTGCTGGTGGCCCTGGGGGTGTTCACCGCCCTGCTGAGCACCAACATCGGCACCGTGTTCCGCTTGGTGATTGCCATCGGCACCGGCCCCGGGGTGGTGCTGGTGCTGCGCTGGTTCTGGTGGCGGATCAATGCCGCCGCCGAGCTGGCGGCGATGCTGGGCGGCTTCCTGGTGGGCTTTTCCACCTCGGTGGTGCCGCTGCTGCGCATCGACGACTACGGCCTGAGGCTGCTGACCACCACGGCGATCACGGCCGTGCTCTGGATCCTGGTGATGCTGGCCACGCCGCCGGAGAGTGCGGCGGTGCTGGAGACCTTCGTGCAGCAGGTGAAGCCGGCCGGGCCGGGCTGGGCCGCCTGGCGCCGCCGCTGTGGGGTGGAACCCCAGGAGACCCTGCTCGATCTGGTGCTGCAGCTGGTGGGCAGCTGTGCGGTGCTGTTTGGGGCCCTGCTGGGCCTGGGGGGCTTCCTGCTCAAGCTGCCGCTGTGGGGCTGGGGTGGGCTGGTGGTGGCCGTGCTCGGCGGCCTGATGCTGCGGCAGCGGGCCGTGCTGCAGGGGGGGCTGCGCCACCTGCTGGCTCCGCCCCTGCAGGGGTGATGATGGTTGCGGCCCATGGCCTCTGCCGCCGCCCGTGCAATTTTTTCGCTCCACCCTGTTGCCGGCAGCCATCGTGCTGCTGTTCGCCCTGGCGCTGTTCGCGGTGAGTGCCCGCATCTGGCTGCCCGGCGACATGGCCGCCCCCGCCCCCATGGGCTGAGCTCTGGCCGTGACTGAGCCCTTCTTCTCCTTGCCGGCCAGTTCTGACTCCGAATGGGGTGGCGCGTCCGGCCCCTACAACGAAAGCCCCCAGAGTCTCTACCTCGATCCCGACGTGCTGGCCCAGGAGCTGGCCGAGGAGCTGCTGGGGGATCCGCTCGACGAACTCGACAGCGCCGAGCCAGCCCCGGCGGCGGTGGCCGCCGAGTGTGATCGGGGCCTGGAACAGCTGCGTCTGGGCAGCCATGAGGCCCGCATGCAGGGCCTGCGCATTTTTTGTGAGCACCGGGATCCGCGGGCGGTGCCCTGGCTGCTGCCCCTGCTGCAGTGCAGCTGCCCCATCCTGCGCATGAGCGCCGTGTATGCCCTGGGGCGCAACCCCAGCCCGATGGCGGTGCAGCCGCTGCTCACCCTGCTCAGCAACGACGACAACGGCTACGTGCGCAAGGCCGTGGCCTGGAGCTTGGGCAACTATCCCGAGGCACCGATCCTCAACCCCCTGATCCGGGCATTGCAGGTGGATATTGCCGCGGTGCGTCTCTGGGCCGCCAGTTCCCTGGCCGATGCGGGGGGCACCGGCGCCGCCAAGGCCGATCCGGCTGCCGCCCAGTTGCTGCTCAGCCTCCGCATCGACAGCGAGCCAGCCGTGCGCAGCAACAGTGCCTGGGGCCTGGGGCGGCTCTACGGCGACCTGGTGGAGCCGCGGCAGCAGGAGCTGGTGGAGGACCTGGTGCGCGCCATGCTGCACGATGCCGAGCCGAGCGTGCGGGACGAAGCCCGCCTGGCCCTGGAGCAACTGGAGCAGCCCGAGGTGCTGGAGCAACTCCAGACCCTGGTGGATGAGGGCCTGCTGAGCTGACCCACTCCCTGAATCCCGCCGCTAGCATCAAAACCATCCTTTCTGGGCCTGGGATGGCACAACAAACCATCCGCTTTCGCATCCGGCCTGATGGCCGCGTTGAAGAGTTGGTGGAAGGGGTTCAGGGCCAGGCCTGTGAGCTGCTCACCGAGCGGATCGAGGCCCGGCTGGGCGCCGTGCAGCAGCGCCAGCCCACCGCTGAAGCCTTCCAGGCCGAGGTGGCCCCCCAGCTCCAGGCCACCCAGCTTTCCTGATCCCGATCCCTGTCATGTCCCACTTCAGC
>JAGYNF010000258.1 GCA_018400215.1 Cyanobium sp. M55B138
AAAGTACAGCCGAGGGAATGGGCGGATACTTTTATGACAGCCCCAGCCGCCGGGCGGCCTGGGCGTAGGCCTCCGGATCGGGCTTCTTGCGGCTCACATCCTCGCCACACACCCAGAACGCAAAGATCTCCGGGGCGGTGGGCAGCAGCCGCTCCAGCAGCGCTCGCACCGCGGCCCGACCACTGGTGGTGACCACCCCCTGGGCCAAGCCGGCGTTGGCCGCCGCGGCCAGCAACGCGGCCACGCCTGGGCGCAGGGCCAGCTCGCCGGCGCCGATCAGGGCGGCGTAATGGTGCTGCTTGCGCCCCTGCAGCGCCGCCACCCGCCGGGGGTCCGGCTCGGTGCCCTCCAGCTGCCGCAGCGCCGCCCGGATGCGCTCATGGCCGCCGGCGATGGCCAGCCAGGCGCCATAGCCGGGCGGATCCCAGTGGATCGGCACACCGGCCTCGGCAAAGGCGCGGTTGAAGGCCCGGCGGTGACCATCGCGCTCGGTTTCGGCCAGCGTGCCGTCCACGTCCCAAAGCAGGGCCTCCAGGGCCATAGCCGCTGATCCCCACCGCAGTGCCCTGCAGGTTAAGGGGGGCCCGCTGGCCGGTTCCCGCACAATGGATCCATTGCCGCCGCCAGCCCTTGCTCCCCGCCCTTGACGCGCAGCGCTGGCAGCTGCCGGCCCCCCTCGGGGGCCTGGGGCAGGCCGGCGCCCTGGAGCAACTCAACCCCAGCGGCCACCGGCCCCTGCCCGAACCCCTGCTGGCCCTGCTGGCCCGGCGGGGCGTCGGCAGCCCGGCGGCGGTGGCGGCACTGTTGGATCCGCCAGCCGCCCCGCCGGCCTACGACCACTTCCCCCAGCTGGAGCTGGCCGTGGCGCGGCTGGCCCGGGCCTGCAGCCAGGGGGAACGGGTGGCGATCTGCGGCGACTACGACGCCGATGGCATGACCAGCACGGCCCTGCTGGTGGGGGTGCTGGGGCGGCTGGGGGCCCAGCCCCAGGCCGCCATCCCCAGCCGCCTGGAGGAGGGTTACGGCCTTAACGCCGCCATGGTGGAGCGGCTGCACGGGCAAGCTGTGCCCCTGCTAGTCACCGTGGACAACGGCGTCTCAGCCGAGGAGGCCCTGGAGCGGGCCGCCAGCCTGGGGCTGGAGGTGATCCTCACCGACCACCACACCATCCCCGACCAGCTGCCCCCCCACCTGGCCCTGCTCCATCCGGCCCGCACCCCGGAGAACTCTCCCTACCGGGGCCTGGCCGGGGTGGGGCTGGCCTACGTGCTGGCGGCCGCCCTGTGTGAGCGGCTCCAGCATGGCGATGGCCTGCGCATGGCCCACGACCTGTTCTGCATCGGCACGATCGCCGACATGGCCCCGCTCCAGGGGGTGAACCGCCGCTGGCTGATGGACGGCCTGCCCCAGCTCGGCAGCAGCGGCCTGGCCGGCCTGCAGGCCCTGCAACGGCTCGCCGGGGTCGACGATCGTCCCCTCGATGCCCAGGCGGTGGGCTTCCAAATTGCCCCCCGGATCAACGCGGTGGGCCGCCTGGGCGACCCCACCCTGGTGGTGGAGCTGCTCACCACCACCGATGGCGAGCGGGCCCTGGAACTGGCCCGCGACTGCGAGACCCTCAACCGCCAACGGCGCGAGCTGTGCGAAGCGATTGAAGCCGAGGCCCTGGCCCTGCTCGAGGCCGACGGCGATCACCAACCGGCCTTCGTGCTCCTGGCGCAGAACCACTGGCACCATGGCGTGATCGGCATCGTGGCCGCCCGGCTGGTGGAGCGCCTGGGGCGTCCCTGTGCCCTACTGGCCGGCGAGGGCCATGGCCGGCTGCGGGCCTCCGTGCGGGCGCCAAGGGGATTTGCCGTGGATGGGGCCCTCAAGGCCTGCGCCGATCTGCTGGAGCGCTTCGGCGGCCATCCAGCGGCGGGCGGCTTCAGCGTGCGGGCCGAGCGGCTGGCCGCCCTGCACACCAAGCTGGAGCAGCGGGCCCAGCTGTGGCTGGCCGAGCGCGGTCCGGGCCAACCGGTGGAGCCGGAGGCGCTGCTGCGGCTGGCGGCGATTGATCGGTCCTTCCTGGAGCAGCAACAGCGCCTGGAACCCTTCGGTATCGGCAATCCCCAGCCGGTGTACTGGAGTGCCGCCTGCGACATCGTGCAGAGCAAACAGTTGCGGGGCGGCCACCTGCAGCTCGAACTGGAGCAGGACGGCGA
>JAGYNF010000259.1 GCA_018400215.1 Cyanobium sp. M55B138
GAGACCCACAGCGCCACCCTCGACCTGGCCCAATTGGACATCTGATGCGCCCTGCCCCGTCGACCTGGGCCCCCTGGCGCTGGGCTGCCCTGCTCGGTTTTGCCCTGGTGGCGCCGGCTGGGCTGCCGGCCGGAGGAGCTGAGCGGCGTTCACCCGAGGTGCGCCGGCGCCAGAGCCAGGGGGAGCCCCTGCTTTCGCCGGCCGGTCAGGCCCTGCGCAGCGCCCCCCGTCACCAGGCTCCGGTGATCATCCGGGCTGAGCTGGGGGCGCCGCTGCGGGTGCTGCGCCGTTGGAGTGAGCCCAGTGGCGACCCTTGGCTCCAGGTGGAGCTGGCCAGCCCCGCTGGCGCGCGGCGGGGCTGGCTGCCGGGTTGAATGGGCGCGATCAGGCCGCCAGGGCTGCCTCGATCGCGGCCTTGATTTCGGCGCCATCGGGTTCCACGCCGCTCTTGAAGCGGGCCAGCACGGCGCCGTCCTTGCCCACCAGAAACTTCTCGAAGTTCCAGGCCACGGGCCCGGCCGGCTCGGCTGTGGTGAGGCTGGTGTAGGGCTCCTCCGCCATGCTCACCTTGTCGAGCAGGGGAAAGGTGGCGCCGTAGGTGCTGGAGCAGAAGGCCTGGATCTCCGGCAGGGTGCCAGGCTCCTGGGCACCGAAATCGTTGCAGGGAAAGCCCAGCACCGTGAATCCCTGGCCGCCGTAGCTCTCCTGCAGGGCCTGCAGTCCGGCGTATTGGCGGGTGAAGCCGCAGCGGCTGGCCACGTTCACCACCAGCAGCACCTGCCCGGCCCAGTCGCCCAGCCGCTTGGGCTCTCCCTGGGCATCGCGCACTTCAACATCACTGACGTTCACAGCCATTGCGGATCGGCATCTTGGGAGCCGGACCCTAGCGGCGCCGGCGGGGCCCTGGCCCATACACTCGAGTTGCCTTGGCAGCAGGCGATGGGCGAGGCGAACGGCATCCTGGTGCCCGAGGTGGTGGCCCGTCAGTTGGAGGCGTTGCTGGAGGTGGGCAACTACGACGGCGCCAAGTTGCTGCTGCAGCCGGTGCAGGAGGTGGATGCGGCCGAGGCGATCGGCAACCTGCCGCGCACCCTGCAGGCCCTGGCCTTCCGCCTGTTGCCCAAGGATGAGGCCATCGCCGTCTACGAATACCTGCCGGTGGATGTGCAGCAGACCCTGTTGGAGCGGCTGCGTTCCGGCGAGGTGCTGGAGCTGGTGGAGGAAATGTCCCCGGACGCTGCTCACCGGTGCCGGCGTGGTAGCGGTGGGCGTGGGTCTGCTGCTGCGCAACCTGCTCGACGACTTCATGCAGGGCCTGCTGGTGATCACCACCGACCGCTTCGCGCTGGGTGATGTGGTGACCATCCCGCCCCACAGCGGCCTGGTGGAGAACATGAGCCTGTTCAACACCCA
Organism: Cyanobium sp. M55B138; assembly: GCA_018400215.1. Lineage (GTDB taxonomy): Bacteria > Cyanobacteriota > Cyanobacteriia > PCC-6307 > Cyanobiaceae > NIES-981. The sequence continues at coordinate 1,414 of JAGYNF010000259.1, forward strand.
GCTGCGCGGCATCGATGGCCAGCTCACCAGCCTGCCCAACGGCCAGATCCGCGTGGTGGAGAACCTCACCAAGGACTGGTCGCGGGTGAACTTCGTGATCGAGGTGGCCGCCAGCGAAGACCTGCGGGCCGTGCTGGCGCTGATCCGCCAGGAGGCCGAGGCGATGGCCAGCGACCCGGAATGGGCGAGTTACTTCCTCAGCGTGCCGGAGGTGCTGGGGGTGGATGAGGTGCGCCAGTCGGGCTGCCTGATCCGGGTGTGGATGCAAACCGTGCCCCTGGGCCAGTGGCTGGTGGGGCGTGAGTTCCGCCTGCGCATCAAGGAGGCCTTCGACCGGGAGGGCATCCGCCTCGGCCTGCCCCGCCAGGAGCTGCTGATGGAGCGCCCCCCCAACGCCATCGCCCCACCCTGAGCTCTGGCAGGCTGGGCCCCACGCCCAGAGCAGCCCCGTGGCCCCCAGCCCCAAGCCCCTGCTGCTGCTGATCGACGGCCATTCGCTGGCCTTCCGCAGCTACTACGCCTTCACCAAGGGGGGCGAGGGCGGCCTGAGCACCAAGGAGGGGGTGCCCACCTCGGTGACCTACGGCTTCCTCAAGGCCCTGCTCGACAACTGCAAGGGGCTTAAGCCCGATGGCCTGGTGGTGGCCTTCGACACGGCCGAGCCCACCTTCCGCCACGAGGCCGATGCGGCCTACAAGGCCCACCGCGATGAGGCGCCGGAGGCGTTCTTCCAGGATCTGGCCAACCTGCAGCAGATCCTGCAGGAGGGGCTCGACATCCCG
>JAGYNF010000026.1 GCA_018400215.1 Cyanobium sp. M55B138
GGCACCCCAGCGCTGGCCCAGCACCGGCAGCAACACGCCGCGAAACAGGGTTTCCTCAAAGAGGGGGGCCAGCACGATGGCCGTGAAGCCAAAGCCCACCAGGGCGAGAGGATCGCCGGCGCTGAGCACCAGGTCGAGCAGGGGATTGCTGCCGCCCGGATCCCCCACCAGGCGTTCCACGAGCCAGCTGCTCAGCGCCACCACTGGCAGCACCATCAGCAGCTGGGCGCAGGCCCGGCCCACCAGGCTGGGTAGGGGCCGCCAGCGCCATTGCAACCAGCCGGCGGCGGGGGCGGGGCCAGCGATGGCCCGCAGCTGCGACCAGAGGATCAGCAGCGGTGGAACCATCAGCCCCAGGTAGAGCAGCACCACCTGCAGGCTCTGCTGCCGCACGGGGGAGGCCGCCATGGGCGCCAGCACCAGCCGGCTGAGCGGCGTGAGCAGCAGGGGCACGCTGAGCTCACCCAGCAGCACGAAGCCGCCCGCAATCAGCAGGGTGACATCCACCAGGTTGAGCCGGGGACCCTCCAGGGCAGGGATGGGGAGGCGGCGCCGCCACAGCAACCAGATCTCGCGCAGCCCCAGCCCCAGCCCCAGCAGCAGCAGCAGGGCCGGCAGCCAGCTCACCGCCAGCAGCCGCAGGGCCGCCTGGCGCTGGGGGCCGACGGGACACGAGCTGTTCAGCTCCTCACAGAGCAGCTGACGGGTGAGGGGCGAGAGGGTGCCGGCCCAGGGGCTGATCAGCGCAGCGCTGGAGCTGGGGGGTTGGTCGGCCCCGGCCTGCAGGGCCATGAGCAGGGGGCGCTGGGCCGGGGGCACCTGGCCTGCCAGGTGCTGCAGTTGCTCACGAAGGGCGGCGTCATCGCCCTGGCGGCGCTGCAACAGGGCCTGCAGCAGCAGGGGATCCGGGGCGCCGGGCCCGGGATCGGCCTCGCGCTGCTGCTGCAGTTGGGCGGCCAGGGCCGCCTCTGGATCGACACCGCTGAGCAGGGGCCGCAGCTGCTCCGGCAGGGCGGGGGCAGCCAGGAGCTGGAGCTGCAACTGGCGCAGGGTGAGGGCATTGCCAACGGAGGGCCGCTCCAGGCTGCCCACCAGCCCATTGATCCAGAGCAGCCCACTGAGCACGAGGCACACCAGGGCGAGCAACACCTGCCAGCCGGCAGGGGCCCCGGGGGGGCGGGGATCGGGTCGGACTGGACTGGAGCTCACTGAGGGGCTGGCGGGAGGGAGACTTGTGGCGTGGGCCGCTCCCATACGATGACGCGGCGCAGCCCTGGATCCGTGTCCCTCCGGATTGTGCTGGTCCGCCATGGGCTCAGCAGCTTCAACGTCGAGCACCGGATTCAGGGTCGCGACGACCTTTCAGCGCTCACGGCCACGGGCGTGGAGCAGGCCCTGGCCACCGGCGCAGCCCTGGTGGATCTCAGCTTTGATGCGGCCTACAGCTCACCGCTGCGCCGGGCCGCCGAGACCAGCCAGCACCTGCTGAGCGCCCAGGGGCAGGGGCTCGCCCCCCAGTTCCGGGACACCCTGCTGGAAATCGATCTGGAGCCCTGGAGCGGCCTGTTGCGCACGGAATTGCGTGAGCGCTTTCCCCAGCAGGAGGCGCTCTGGCGCCAGGCACCCCACACCCTGGAGTTGGAGCGGGCCAATGGCCAGCGCTACCGGCCCCTGCCGGAGTTGATGGAGCAGGCCGGCCGGTTTCACCGCCAACTCCTCAGCGACCACGGCGCAGCCCTGGCCCCTGGGCATGAAGGAGTTGATCAGAGCGGCGATCAGACCGTGCTGGTGGTGGGCCACAACGCGATCCTGCGCTGCCTGGTGCTCTCCCTGCTCGGGCTGGATGGGGAGGGCTTCCGCCGCCTCCGCCTCGACAACTGCTCCCTGTCGGTGCTCAATCTCTCCCGCCAGGACGGCGGCGGGGTGGGGGTGCAGGTCGAATCGCTGAATGGCACGGCCCATCTGGGGTCGCCCTTGCCTGCCCAGGGCCGGGGGCCGCGGCTGTTGCTGGTGCGCCATGGTGAGACCGACTGGAATCGTCAGGGTCGCTTTCAGGGGCAGATCGACATTCCCCTCAACCCCAACGGCCTGGCCCAGGCCGAGGCCGCCGGTGTCTTCCTGGCCCCCGTGCCCATCCACCGGGCCTACACCAGCGCGATGGCCCGGCCCCGCCAGACCGCTGAAGCCATCCTGGCCAGCCATCCCGGCGTGCCCCTCACCAGCACGGCGGGCCTGGTGGAGATTGGCCACGGCCTCTGGGAAGGCCGGCTGGAAGCGGAGATTGCCCAGGGTTGGCCCGAGCTGCTGGCCGACTGGAAGCGGGCCCCGCAGACGGTGCAGATGCCTGGGGGTGAAACCATTCAGGCGGTGTGGGAGCGGTCGCTGCGCACCTGGCAGACCATCGTGGCCAGCCTGGATGCGCAGGAAACGGCCCTGGTGGTCGCCCATGACGCCGTGAACAAGACCCTGCTCTGTGCCCTGCTGGGCCTCACCCCCGCCGATATCTGGATGATCAAGCAGGGCAATGGGGGCGTCACGGTGATCGACTACCCCCAGGGCCCCATGGGCACGGCTGTGGTCGCCGCCATGAACCTGACCGTGCACCTGGGCGGGGTGCTGGATCGCACCGCGGCTGGGGCCCTGTAGCGGCCATGGCAGCCCCCCTCTGGTTGCACCGGGTGGACCTGCTGGTCGCCCCGGGGGAGCACCACCACCAGATTGATGTGTTGCTCGACCAGCGGGGGCAACTGGAGGCCTGGGGAGCGGGGGTGGCCGGGCGGGCTTCAGCGCTGGGCCTGCAGCCAACCGCCGCAGAGGGCTGGTTGTTGGCCCCCACGCTGGTGGATCCCCACAGCGTGCTCGAGCAGCCCTGGTCCGCCACCGAGGAGAACCTCCACAGCCTGGCCGCGGCGGCGGCGGCGGGCGGCTATGGCACCGTTGCCCTGCTGCCCTGGGCAAGCCCATGGCGGGACCGACCCGAGCGGTTGCAGGGCCTGCACTGGCCCCAGCCCCTACGGCTTCGCGCCTGGGGCAGCTTCAGCCGCGATGGGGCCGACCAGGACCTCGCCCCCCACCGCGATCAGATCGAAGCCGGGGCACTGGGGCTGGCCTGTGGGGACGCCCTGCCGCCCCTGGCCCTGCTGGAGCGCGGGTTGCTCCTGGCCGAGATGGCAGAGCGGCCGGTGCTGGTGGCTCCGCGCCATGCCGCCCTCACGGCGGCAGGGTTCGTGCGCGAGGGGGTGGAGGCCCTGCGGGCCGGCTGGCCCCTCGACCCCCTGGCCAGCGAGACCCTGCCCCTGCAGACCCTGCTGGCCCTGGCCGCCGCCCAAGCCACCAGGCGCCTGGTGCTGATGAACCTCTCCACAGCCGCCGCTGTTAGGGCCCTGGAGGCCCACCCGAGCCCCCCCGCGGCCACCGTGAGCTGGTGGCATCTGCTGGCCGATGCCGCCAACCTGGCCCCCACCGCCCAGGGCTGGCGGGTGGTGCCATCCCTGGGCGGCCCCGCCGATCGCCAGGCCCTGATCGGGGCGGTGCGGGCCGGACTGATCAGGGCGGTGTCGGTGCATCACCTGCCCCTCGACCCGGAGGAGCAATGGCTACCCCTGGATCAGCGCCGGGCCGGTGTGGCCGGCCATGGCGCCCCCCATGGCCTGGTGTTGCCCTGCCTGTGGCAGGAGCTGGTGGTGGGCCAGGGCTGGCATCCGGCGGAGCTGTGGCAGGCGCTCTGCTGGGGGCCTGCGGCGCTGCTGGGGGAGCAGCCCGAGCGCCTGGAGGTGGGCAGCCGCCGCTGGCTGCTGTTTGATCCCGCAGCAGCAGCTGCCTGGGACCCGGCCACGAGCCTGTCGCGGGCGGCGAACCAGCCGCTGCAGGGGCAGCTGATCCGCGGCCAGGTCCGCGCCTGCGGCCTTATGGAGCCGCAGCACTGGTGTCTGGAGGCAGCAGGCTTCCCGTCTGGTTGAAGGGGAAGAAGCGCCAGAAGGCGCGGCCGATGATTTCGCTCTCGGGCAGGAAGGGGCCCCCCGGCCAGAAGCGCCCATCCCAGCTGTTGGCGCGGTTGTCCCCCAGGGCCAGCACGTGGTTGGGGGGCACAACGGCGTTGATCGTGCGGCAGGGCCCCATGCCCTGGTCATCCACGGGGCAGAGGTTCTGAACCCAGGGTTCGGCCAGGGGCTTGCCGTTGATGCTGATCTGGCCGCGGGGATCGACCACGACCCGTTCGCCGGGCAGGGCCACCACCCGCTTGATGTAGGCATCACAGGCGGGGCTGGAGAGCCCGGGCACGTTGCCGATCACCGGCAGGTTCACCAGCAGGCAGCGCAGCGGGTTGCGGTCGGTGCTGCTGGCCAGCACCGGGTCGAAGTGGTGTGGGGAGCGGAACACCACGATTTCGCCCCGGCGGGGCACCCGGCGGCGGTAGGTGAGTTTTTCCACCAGCAGCCGATCCTGGATCTGCAGGCCAGGCAGCATCGAGCCGGAGGGGATATAGCGCGCTTCCACGAGAAATTGACGAATCCCAACGGCCACCACCAAGGTGATGGCCACGCTGCGCCAGAAGGCCCAGGCACTCTCCTGCTGGCGGCCGGCGCCCTCGCGCTCGCGGCTGGGGCCGGGGTTTTGCTCGCTCAATGGCTGGGATGGATAGGGCCCAGGGCAGATTAGGCATGCCCCCCGCGACTCCAGCGCCATGGCGCGCCCCCGCTGGCAACAGCCCAGCCCCCGCCGGCCAGGTCGCCGCCAGCGGCTCTGGGATCGTTTTGTGGCGGTTTGGGCCGGGGTGAACCTGCTGTGGGTGGGCTTTGACCTGAGTTATGTGCCGCTGCGCACCTTCTGGTTGCAGCGCAATCTCCATCCGATTCCCTCGGTGCCCCTGGTGGTGCCGCTGCCCTTCCTGCCGGATATCACCGCCTGGGTGGACCCGGTGAAGGGGATCGAACCCCACCGCGAAACCCAGGCCTATCTCGATCAGTTCGCCCGGCTGGATCAGGCCCTGCTGGCGGCCCCGGCAAACTCCGGCCAGGCGTTGCTGGCCCGGCAGGTGGATCTCACCGGCCAGCTGATCGACAGCAATCCCTTTTTGGCCTCTGGTCAGAGCGCCACCCTGGAAAAGATCAAGAACCGGCTGCGGCAGCGGGCCGACCAGGACTCCGCCAAGCAGGCGGCGGCCCAGCTCCTCAGTGAGGACTGGTTGGCGCGCCACCCCTGGTCGCAGGAACGCCTGTTCTGGCGCGACCAGGTGTTGCCGCTGGTGAAGACGAACTACTGGCGTTCGATTGATGAAAATGCCCGTCCCACCGACCATGCCTGGCGCCTGGATCTGCTGCTCTTCCAGTGGGTCTTTGCCCTCGACATCCTGCAGCGGGTGGTGCGGCTGCGCCGGCGCCTGCCGGGGTTGAGCTGGCGTGACGCGCTGCTGCGTCGCTGGTTTGACCTGCCCCTGCTGCTGCCCTTTTGGCGCTGGCTGCGCCTGGGACCGGTGATCGTCAGGCTGCAGACCTCCGGACTGGTGAACCTGGAGCCGTTGCGGGCCGTGGTGAGCCGGGGGGTGGTGGCCCTGCTGGCGCTGGAGCTGTTTGAGGTGCTGGCCCTGCAGCTGCTGGATGGGCTGCAGGGCTTGGTGCGCTCACCCCGCCTGCCCCAGCGCCTGCGGGCCCTGCGCAGTCACCAGAGCGTGGCCCGCAGTGACGATGAGCGGGAATTGGTGGAACTGGTGCGCATCTGGGCCCCGTTGCTGCTCACCCAGGTGGCGCCGCGGCTGGCCCCTGAGCTCCAGGGCCTGTTGGGGTACAGCCTGCGCCAGAGCCTGGATCGCACGGTGGTGCCGCCACCCCTGCGCCAGCTGGCCCCCCTGCTACAGGTGGAATCGGGGATCAGTCGGCAGCTGGCCAGTGGCATGGTCGACAGCCTGCTCGACCTCTCCCGTCGCTCGGGAGAACGGCTGGCCCAACGGGATGACCGCCAGCTGGAACTGCTGCAGCAGTGCATCGACCGCTTCTGGGATGAGTTGGCCCTGGCCCTGGAGACCGGTTCGGCCCTGCAGCGCTCCCAGGAGCTGATCTGTGCCCTGATTGAGGGGGTGAAGGGCACCTACCTGAGCCAGATCAACCGGGCCAGCATCGAGGCCCTGATCCAGGAACTCGACCAGTTGATGGCCGCGGCTGCCCCCCAGCCCGGCGGCGAGGCGGCAGAGATGCCTGGCACCCCCTGAATTCAGGCGAGCAGGGCCTGCCACTCCTCCGGCTTGAAGCCGGTGAGGATCCGGTTCTCCGGGGCGATCAGGAACGGCCGCTTGATCAACTTGCCATCGGCCGCCAGGGCGGCCAGCAGGGCGGCATCGTCCATGGCCTGCACGGTGGCTGCCCCCAGGGCCCGGTAGCTCTGCCCACTGGTGTTGAGCAGCCGCTTGCGACCGAGCTGCCCCAGGGCACTCTCCAGCTCAGCTAGAGGCGGCGGGCTGGTGGTGATGTCGATGGGATCGACCGGGAGGCCATGCTCCTGCAACCAGGCCAGGGCCTTGCGGCAGGTGGAGCAGCGGGGGTAGCTGTAAAGCTTCACGCTGAATCAGCCAGGGGTCAGGCCCCGGCCATCACTTGCGGCCCACCAGGGACTTGAGCGCCCCCAGGAGGCTGTTGGACCCCTGACCCACGCCCTCGTTGGGGCGGGTGCGCACCGTGACATCGCCGTTGACGCTGGTGCGGCAGCTGAGGCGGTAGTTGGCCGGGCGATCGGCCAGGTACACCTTCTCCACATCGGAACGGGGGGAGAGGTTCTGCATCCCCTCCACCACCTCCATCACGCAGGTGCCGCACTGGCCGATGCCACCACAGTTGTTGAAGTTGTTCAGCCCCTTGTAGGGGTTGACGCCGGCATCCAGGGCTGCCTTGCGGAGGTTGGCACCCTCGATGCAACCGACCTGCTGGCCTTCCTGTTCAAAACGGATGGTGGGCACGGTCGAGCGGGAGTGAACGCACTTCCCAACTTAGGACCCGGGGGTACCGGTGCCTAGCATTGGCGCAGTCGCTGTGAGTTGGTGGGCGTGAGTGATCCCCGGCCATCGGAGCCCTACGACCTGGTGGTGCAGCAGTTGATTCCGGGCTACGCGAGCCTGGCGAGGCTGAGCGTGGCCCTGCTGGCCGCATCCCCCCGCGCCTCCCGCCAGGGCGCTGCGGTGTTGGTCGCGGGCTGTGGCACGGGGGCGGAATTGGTGGAGGCCCGGGCCCAGCGGCCCGATTGGCAGGTCACGGCCCTGGATCCCTCAGCGGCGATGTTGACCGCCGCCCAGGAGCGCCTGGGGCCAGACACGGGTGGGGCCATCCACTGGCAACAGAGCCGGGTGGAAGACCTGGCGGTGGAGGGTTGCTTTGCGGGGGCCCTCTCGGTGTTGGTGTTGCAGTCCCTGCCCGACGATGGCACCAAGCTGCGCTTTCTCACGGCCCTCGCCCAAAGCCTGGAGCCCGGGGGGCAGCTGGTGTTGGTCGATCTGATGGCCCCCGAACGCTCCCCCCTGCAGGGCCAGGTGCAGCGGGCCTGGCTTGGCTTCCAGCAGGCCAGTGGCTTGGACGATCGCGACGCCCAGCGGGCGGCCCAGACCCATGGACCCCACCCCATCGGGGCCGCCAGGCTCACCGCCCTCGTGAATGCGGCAGGTTTCGGCGATCCGGCCCGCATCTTTCAGGCCCTTGGCTACGAGGGCTTTTTGCTGCAGAGGCCGGGTTAGGGGCCTTGAATCGGGCCGCCGGCGGCGGCGACACAGCGCTCCAGTAACTCGGGAACGGCCTCCACGTCGAGCCAGCCCCGGATCTCGATGACCCGCCCCTCCATGTTCTTGTAGGTGCGGAAGAATTCGGCCACGTCCTCCAGTTGGATGGTGGCGATCTGCTGGATCGATTCAATGGTGTGGTGGCCCAGGCCCACCTCTGGCACGCACAACAACTTGCCGTCGCGGGCACCGCCGTCGAACATGTCCAGGATGCCGATCGGCCGCGCCCGGATCAGACAGCCGGCGAAGGTTGGCTCCTCCATGATCACCATGGCATCCAGGGGAGCTCCGTCCTCGGCGAGCGTGTTGGGCACGAAGCCGTAATCAAAGGGATAGCGCACGGAGGAGTGCAAAATCCGATCGAGGGCCATCACCCCGGCGGCCGCGTTGTATTCGTATTTATTGCGGCATCCGGCTGGGATCTCCACCACCAAATTCACCAGCCCGGGCGCTGGGGATGCTGGTAGCTGGCTCAGATCCATGGAGGTGATAGGAACCGGATGGAACGGGCCGACCCGCCAACACGGTGGCCAGGGGTACGGCGACACTGAGCAGGCCGATGACCCCCCCCAGCAGATAGGTGAGTGGTTGCAGGCCCGGACTGTACGGATCCTCGCCGTTGTCCTGGGAGGAGCTGTCCTGGGAGGGGCTGTTGGCCTGGTGGTCGGCCAAATCGGAGGGTGGATTCATAGACGGGGCACGGATCTGGCGGGAGATCGGTGCCGGCGGACCGGCTCAGGCCGGTTGAGAGAGGAGATCTGAATTCTGGCATCGATTGAATGCCCTGGCAGGGGGGAGGGCGGCACGTTGCGGGCCCTGCCCGCTCAGGCGGCCGGGCGCGACTGCTGATCGAAGCGACTGGCCGGCTCGCTGCGCAGATTGGCCTGGGGATCCAATCGGTCGAGGCGCTGGCTGATGGTCCGGAGTTCCTCGAGGATGGCGCCCAGCAACTGCTGGGTGGCCGTGGAGGGCGAGTTGAGCACCTCCACCGTCACGTCCTTAATGCGCAGCACATCCCGGGCAAACCGAGCCACTTCATTGGGATGGAACAGCAGGGGATCCTTCTGGTCGCTGCGGTACTCGGGGTTGAGCTTGCGCGGATTGAAGGGGGGGTTGAGGTTGCGAAGGTCGGTATTGGTGTAGCGATACACCGATGCCCTTGACCGGTTCAGGGCCTTCTGAACCTCGTCGATGCCGATCAGGGCTTCCGCGGCTTGGCCGGGTTCGGATCCGGGGGGCAAGTCCGGGTGCAGCGATGCCGATAAGTACGCCAGGCCGTCTCCAGGGGAAGGGTCGCTCGACAGGCCCGCCGCCGGCGGGGGGGAATGGCCAAAGGCTTGGGGGCTATCAGCTTTGCCCAGGGTTTCGGAACTGCCTGGACTGGGAAGCATGAGACGACTTCAAGACGATTGGGAATGGGGGCCACTTTAGCAAAGGCCCCTGGCTGGGGAAGTGTGGTCTGCTACCTCGCCAAGGGGTGCAGGCGGCAGGCGGTGGTAGCTTCCGGCCACCCTGTTTCGCTCCGCCATGCGCGTCTCCCGCCTGATGCTGGTGACGCTGAGGGACGATCCGGCTGAAGCCGAGATCGCATCTCACAAATTGCTGTTGCGGGCGGGCTACATCCGCCGCCTCTCCCCTGGAATTTATGCCTATCTGCCGCTGATGTGGCGGGTGTTGCGCAAGGTGGCCCAGGTGGTGCGTGAGGAGATGGATCGGGCCGGCGCCCTCGAAACCCTTCTGCCCCAGCTCCAGCCGGCGGACCTGTGGCAGCGCAGCGGCCGTTGGGCCGGCTACACCGCTGGGGAGGGGATCATGTTCCACCTTGAGGATCGCCAGGGGCGCGAGTTCGGGCTCGGACCAACCCATGAAGAGGTGATCACCACCCTGGCCGGGGATTTGCTGCGCTCCTACCGGCAGCTGCCGGTGAATCTCTATCAGATTCAGACCAAGTTTCGCGATGAAATTAGGCCCCGCTTTGGGCTGATGCGTGGCCGCGAATTCATCATGAAAGATGCCTATTCCTTCCATGCAGACGAACAATCGCTGCAGCAGGCCTATGCCGAAATGGATGGGGCCTACCGGCGTATTTTTGCGCGTTGTGGCCTGCGGGCGGTGGCCGTGGAGGCGGACAGCGGCGCCATCGGTGGCTCGGCCAGCCAGGAATTCATGGTCACCGCCGAGGCGGGTGAGGACCTGATCCTGGCCAGTTCCGATGGCCGCTATGCCGCCAACCAGGAGCGGGCCATCTCGCTCCCGCCTGAGGCTGTTCCCCTGGCCGCTGGCCCGCTGGCCAGCGGGGCCGGGGAGCTTTTGGAGACCCCTGACCAGGCCAGCATTGACAGCCTCTGCCGGGGCCAGGGGCTGGATTCCACCCAGGTGGTGAAGGTGCTGCTGCAGCTGGCGCGCTTCGAATCCGGCCTGCAACAGCCCCTGCTGCTGGTTTTGCGCGGCGACCAGCAACTCAACACCGTGAAGTTGGCCAATGGGCTGAATGGGCGCTTCGCCGAGCGCCACGGGGCCCTGCTGGCTGTGGAGCCCCTCAGCCCCGAGGCCCTCGAACGCCAGGGCCTTGCTCCCCTGCCCTTTGGCTACCTCGGCCCCCAGCTCAGCGATGCCGTGCTGGCGCCAGCCCGCGACTGGCAGCCCCACTTCCTGCGGCTGGTCGACCACACGGCAGCGGATCTGCCCTGCTTCGTGTGTGGTGCCAACCAGCCCGGGGCCCACCTGCTGGGGGCCAGTTGGAGCGGCCTTGGGCTCACGCCTTCGGCCCTGGATCTGCGGGCGGCCCAGCCCGGTGACCGCTGCCTGCACGACCCCTCCCAGCGGCTGGAGGCGAGCCGGGGCATCGAAGTGGGCCATATCTTCCAGCTGGGCCGCAAGTACTCCACGGCGATGGAGGCCTGCTTCACCACCGAGGCCGGCAGCCAGGAACCCTTCTGGATGGGCTGCTACGGCATCGGTGTTTCTCGCCTGGCCCAAGCGGCCGTGGAGCAGCACCATGATGCCCATGGCATCTGCTGGCCTCTGCCGATCGCACCCTTTGAGGTTCTGGTGGTGCCAGCCAATGGGGCCGATCCTGTACAGGGCGAGCTGGCTGAGCAGCTCTACGCCGAGTTGCAGCATGCCGGGGTGGATGTGCTGCTGGATGACCGCTCCGAGCGGGCCGGTGTGAAGTTCAAAGATGGCGATCTGCTCGGCATTCCCTGGCGGGTGGTGGTGGGTCGTGGTGCCGCCGCCGGCAGGCTGGAGCTGGTGGATCGGCGCGGTGGTGACCCCCAGGACCTGGCGGCAGCGGAGCTGGTGCCCCATCTGGTGGAGTGCATCGGGCGCCAGCGCCAGGGTCTGCTGCCCCCCTGCTGAGGGCCCGGCCGATGGGCCGCGGCGGGGGTCCATCCCTAGGATTCCTGCCATTCCCCGCCCCCAGGCCGATGCCCGCTGCTGTCGTTTCCGTCCTTCAGCGGTTGGCGCCCCTGGGGCGCTGGTTTCGCGGCTCGGCCAGGGCTCTCTCGGCCCTGGCCCTGGTGGGTTGCCTGTTGCTCGGAGCCTGCAGCAGCAGCGCCTCAGGGTTGAGCGGCAACTATGTCGACGACACCGTGGCCGTGGCCGACTCGCTGTTGGCCACCATTGCCCTGCAAGCCGATGACCCCGACCGCAGCGAGGCGGAGAGCCGCGCCCGGGAGCTGATCAGCGACTACGTGGCCCGCTACCGGCCCCGGGCGTCGGTGAATGGCCTGGCCTCGTTCACCACCATGCAAACCGCCCTCAATTCCCTGGCGGGTCACTACACCAATTACCCCAATCGGCCGGTGCCCGACGCCCTGCGCGAGCGCCTCACCAAGGAGCTGTTGAAGGCCGAACGCGGCGTCGTGCGCGGGGCCTGAACCCCCTGATCAGCACCCAGACCTTTACGAACGGGCCTCCCATCTGAGAGGCTCTGTGATTGTGCTTTGTCGCGGCTTCGGGCCGCCGTCTCCTTGGCCAACGTCGTCGTCATCGGTGCGCAGTGGGGTGACGAGGGCAAGGGCAAGATCACGGATCTGCTGAGCCGCTCCGCCGATGTGGTGGTGCGCTACCAGGGGGGGGTGAATGCCGGCCACACGATCGTGGTCGACGACAAGGTGCTCAAGCTGCACCTGATCCCCTCCGGCATCCTCTACCCCGACA
>JAGYNF010000260.1 GCA_018400215.1 Cyanobium sp. M55B138
ACGGCCGTTGCAAACGTGGCGGCGTAGAGCGCATTCACCTTGGCGAAATCGGCCAGGTCTGCCAGAAACACAGTGGTGCGCACCACGGCCGCGGGGGTCACTCCGGCCTGGCGCAGCACGGCCTCCAGATTGGCCAGCACTTGGCGGGTCTCGGCTTCCACATCCCCATCGCCCACCATGGCGCCACTGCTGGGATCGAGGGCGATTTGCCCCGAGCAGAACAGCAACCCCGCCGCTTTGACGGCCTGGTTGTAGGGCCCCACCGGCGCGGGGGCGGAGCTGGTGTTCACGGCCTCTGGTGCGGGGTTGGGGCTCATGCCAGGCGTCGATCGGGGGCTGAGCCTATGGCCCCTGGGTCAGGGCTGTCGCTCACCCATGGCCCTGCTGCTCACCAGAGGTCCTTGCTCCTGCGGCGTGTCTCCAGCTCTGCGGCACTGCCCGCCCGCAGAAACAGATTGGTGCGCCGCTCCTCTCCGATGCTGCTCGGCACCGTGGCCGTGCCTGCGGCCCGCAGGGCCTTGACCTGGGCCAGGCGGGCGGCGATCGCCCCGTCATCGGGAACCTGGGCTGCGGCCCAGCTGAGGTTGGCCTGGGTGTATTCGTGGGCACACCACACCCGGGTGGATTCCGGCAGGGCAGCGAGCTGTTGCAGCGATTGATGCATCTGCTGCGGGGTGCCTTCAAACAGGCGCCCACATCCCCCCACAAACAGGGTGTCGCCACAGAAGAGATGGCCGCTCTCGGGCAACCAATAGGCCAGATGGCTGCGGGTGTGGCCCGGCACCGCCAGCACGTTGATCGGTTCGTCCAGCACGGTGATCCGATCACCGCCAGCCACCCCCTGGGTTTGGAGGGGAATCCGCTCGCGGTCGGATGCGGCGGCAATCACGGCCGCCGTTGGCCAGTGGCGCAGCAGGCCTGGCGTTCCACCGATGTGGTCGCTGTGGTGGTGGGTGTGGAGGATGGCCTCCAGCTGCAGGCCGTGTTGTTCCAGTTGCGCCTGCACCGGTTCAGCGACAGCGGGATCCACCAGGGCGGCCCGCTGGCCCCGCTGGAGCACGAACACGTAGTTGTCGTGCAAAACCGGAATCAGCCACACCTGCAGGGGATCCGCCGGGCGGGCTGCCGCACTGGCGCTGGATGTCACGGGATCGGGGTGGCCCATCGTTAAAGTCCGCTTTGCGGCACAGCCCCATGATCCCTGCTGGAGCCCAGCAATGAGCGCGTCGGACGCCACCAATTCGCTGAACCCTGCCCCCATCACCGTGGCCCTGGCCAAGGGGGCCCTGCTCAAGGACAGCGTGCGCCTGTTTGCCGCCGCCGGCCTTGACTTTGCCGCGGTGCTGGAGCCTGGCAACCGCCAGCTGATGGTGCCCAGCACCTGCGGCCGCGCCCGCGCCCTGCTGGTGCGCAACGCCGATGTGCCCGTGTATGTGGCCTACGGCCAGGCCCAGCTCGGGGTGGTGGGCTACGACGTGCTGCGCGAGCACCAGTTACCCGTGGCCCAGTTGGTGGACCTGGGCTTTGGCGGCTGCCGCATGAGTGTGGCCGTCAAGGCCAACAGCCCCTACCGCCGCGCCGCCGACCTGCCGGCCCACTGCCGCATTGCCAGCAAGTTCACCCGCTGCGCTGAGGCCTATTTCGATGCCCTCGATTTGCCGGTGGAGCTGATTCACCTGGCCGGTTCGGTGGAGCTGGGGCCGATCACCGGCATGAGTGAGGCGATTGTCGACCTGGTGGCCACCGGCCGCACCCTCGAGGAAAACGGCCTGATCGCCATCGAAGACCTGTTCCACTCCACCGCTCGGCTGGTGGGCCACCCCCTGGCCCTACGGCTCGACAGCGGCGAATTGCAGGCCATCGTCGATCGGATCGCCGGGTGCGCCTGATGGCCCAACTCGATCGTCAACGCCTGCGTCGTCTGCTGCCCTACCTGGCCCGGGATCGGCGGCGCCTGCTGCTCAGCCTGGTGCTGCTGCTGCCGGTGGCCCTGGCAGCGGCCATCCAACCGCTGCTGGTGGGTCAGGCGATCTCCGTGCTGCGGGGGGAGCCCAGCTTCGCCTGGTTGCAGACCATGCCGGTGGCCAGCGCCCTGCGCCTGCTGGTGCTCACCCTGCTGGCGGCGGTGCTGGTGCGGCTCGGCCTCCAGGGCCTGCA
>JAGYNF010000261.1 GCA_018400215.1 Cyanobium sp. M55B138
CCTGATCAGCGCGAGCTGATGAAATCAAGCGGATGAAGAGATTCGAACTCTCGACCCTCTCCTTGGCAAGGAGATGCTCTACCACTGAGCTACATCCGCATCACCCGCACCACACAGTTGCTGAACCGTGGATGTCAGCCATGACAGCCGGGCGGCCGGAGGCCTCTGCCTGCCGACCCTGAGATCATGCACGACGGGGGGCCCCTCGGTCAAACCACGGCGGGCTCCGGCAGGATGCCTCCATGCTCAAGGCCATCCAGTCCGACCTGGCGATCATCCAGGAACGGGATCCGGCGGCTCGCGGACCGCTGGAGATCCTGCTTTGCTACCCCGGGCTTCACGCCCTGGTGCTGCACCGCATCAGCCATCGCCTCTGGCAGCTGAACCTGCCAATCGTGCCGCGGCTGCTCAGCCAGCTCAGCCGGCTGCTCACCGGCATCGAGATCCACCCGGGCGCCCGCATCGGCCACGGCGTGTTCATCGACCACGGCATGGGGGTGGTGATCGGCGAAACGGCCGTGGTGGGCAACAACTGCCTGCTGTACCAGGGGGTGACCCTGGGGGGCACCGGCAAGGCCCACGGCAAGCGCCACCCCAGCCTGGCTGAGAACGTGGTGGTGGGGGCCGGCGCCAAGGTGCTGGGGGCGATCACGGTGGGGGCCAACACCCGCATCGGGGCCGGCTCGGTGGTGCTGCGCGATGTGGAGCCCAACTGCACCGTGGTGGGCATCCCCGGTCGGGTGGTGCACCAGAGCGGCGTACGGGTCGACCCCCTGGCCCACTCGGCCCTGCCCGATACCGAGGCACGGGTGATCCGCAACCTGATGGAGCGCATTGACAGCCTCGAAGGAGAGCTCGCCCGCGTGCAGGCCTGCCTGCGGGAACTGGCGGCGGGCCGACCGCTGCGGGAGCCCTGCCGCGGTGAAGCTCAAAATCTGATGGACCGGGAAATCCTCGAGTTCCTGGGCGATAACCCGGGATCCACCCGCTGAACCAGCAGCGGCCCCTTGGCCATCACTCAGGCGGTGGCCCCCTGGGGAGCGGCCGCCGGCTGGAACATAAACATCGAATAAATCACATTACGGCGCATCTGGGTCATCATTTCCAGGAACATGTCATACCCCTCGTTCTTGTATTCGATCAGGGGATCCTTCTGGCCATAGCCACGCAGGCCCACCGATTCCCGCAGCGCATCCATCGCCTGCAGGTGCTCGCGCCACAGGGTATCAATTTGCTGGAGGATGAAAAAGCGCTCCGCCTGGCGCATCAGGCCAGGGTTCTGCATCTCAATCTGGCCCTCCTTGATGTCATAGGCATTGCGCAGTTGCTCCTGCAGGAACGCCTTCAACTCCTCCATCGAAAGCCCCCGCACCTGGCTGGGCTGAAGATCATCCAGCAAATACACAAATTCCTTGGTCTTAGCCACCAGCCGCTCCATGTCCCACTCCTCGGGCGGCAACTCAGGATTCACATAGGCCTCCACGATGTCATCGATCGTGCGCTCGCCATAGCCGATCACCTGCTGCTTCAGCCCCCTCCCCTCCAGCACGCGGCGCCGTTCCGCGTACACAGCCTTGCGTTGGTTGTTCATCACCTCGTCATATTCAAACACCTGCTTGCGGATGTCGTAGTAATAGGTCTCCACCTTTTTCTGGGCCCCCTCGAGCGAGCGGGTGAGCATGCCCGATTCGATCGGCATGTCCTCCTCCACCCGGAAGGCATTCATCAGGCCCGCCACCCGGTCACCGCCGAAGATGCGCAGCAGGTTGTCCTCCAGCGAGAGGAAGAAGCGGGTGGAGCCGGGGTCGCCCTGGCGGCCGGCCCGGCCGCGCAGTTGGTTGTCGACCCGGCGCGATTCATGGCGCTCGGTGCCGATCACATGCAGGCCGCCAGCCTCGCGCACCTGCTGTTCTTCAGCCTTGGTGACCTGTTCATACTCGGCCTTCACCAGGGCAATCGCCTGCCGCAGCTGCTGGATGGCCCCATCGTCGGTGGGGGCCTTTTCCGCCGCCTGGGCAATGCGGTCTTCAAGGTCCAGCACCGTGAGCTGGCGATCACCCCAGGCCAACACCAGGTTGTGGGCGAGCTGGCCCAGGCCATGGTCGGTGCTGTCGCTGAGGGCACAGGGGTAGAGCGCACCGATGGCA
>JAGYNF010000262.1 GCA_018400215.1 Cyanobium sp. M55B138
CGGGCCATCGATGAAACCGGTGACCTCACCGCCAGGGGCGTCTCACCGATGGTGAGCACATCACCCGGCTGCAGCACCGGCCCCGCGTAGTGGCGCAGCACCGCTTCCGGATCATCCAGGGTGCCCAGCAGGTGGGTGCGCACCGGCAGCACCGCGCAGCGATCGCCCTGGCGCCAGTGGGCGCCCTCCGGGCTCTGGGGTGCTGGCCGCCGCAGGGGCACCAGGATGCCGTCCCGGCGCCAGAGGCGTCCGAAGGGGCCGTAGTTGAGCCAGCGCACCTCCAGCCAGAGGGTGTCGAGCAGCTCCTCCAGCTCCATGCCCTCGGCCCCCTTGATCTGCACCGTGAGTTCGGCGCGGGTGGCCTTGCGGCCCTTGACGATGTAGGCCGCCCAATAGCCGTCGGGGCGGCTCTCCTCATCGGGATGCACGGCCTTGATGACGGTGCGCAGCTTGACGCCGCCCAGGTCGCCGCGGCCCAGCAGGGTGGGGCGCAGCTCCAGCTCGGGCACAAACACCTCCATGCGCCGGTGGGGGTTGGCGATGGTGATGGCCCCCTCCACCAGCAGGCTGCGCTTGCCAGTGCGGCTGGCCCGGAAGGGCTCGGCCCGCAGCCGCAGGGGGGAGCTTGGCCGCAGGCGGTGGCGCAGCTCCAGCCAGAGCAGGGCCAGACCGAAGACCAGGGCGGCGATTAGGGCCACCTTGAGCAGGATCAGGAGCAGCAAGTGCGACGGGGCGCGAATCGCCGGAGCGTAGATGGGGCCGCCGCCCTAGCGTCCAGCCAATCAATTTTGGGGCAGTCGGGCGATGCGCAAAACCTTTGTGCTCGACACCAATGTGTTGCTGCACGACCCGGTTGCCCTCACCCGGTTTGAGGACAATCACATCGTGATTCCGATTGAGGTGGTCGAAGAGATCGACCGCTTCAAGCGCGACCCGGCCGAAAAGGGCCGCAATGCCCGCCAGGTGTCGCGGCTGCTGGATGAGCTGCGCGCCCAGGGCAACCTGGCCGAAGGGGTGCCCAATGGCGACCAGGGCGGCACGCTGAAGGTGGTGTTCTGCCGCAGCGAGACCCTGGCCACCCTGCCGCCGGAGCTGAAGGCGGGCAACGGCGACAACAACATCCTGGCGGTGGCGCTGGAGCAGCAGCAGCTCGGCACCGTGATCGGCGACCAGCCGCCGGTGGTGCTGGTGACCAAGGACACCAACCTGCGCATCAAGGCTGATGCGGTGGGTCTGATCGCCCAGGACTACACCAGTGACCGGGTTGATATCGCGGACCTCTACCCCGGCTTCTCCGAGCTGTGGTTGAACGCTGAGCAGATGGACCGGGTGAAGCTGGCGCCAGGCCTGGAGCTGGAGGGGTTGACGCCGGCGGCACCCCTGCAGGCCAACGAAGGGGTGACCCTGATGGATCGGGCCCAGCCCTCCCACACCCTGCTGGCCCGCTACAACGCCACCACGGCCACCTTGCAGCCGCTGCTGCATGGCCCCAAGGCCAAGTTGGGGCGGATTCAAGCCCGCAATCGGGAGCAGACGTTTGCCCTGGATCTGCTGCTGGATCCGGCCATTCAGTTGGTGACCCTGGTGGGCAAGGCGGGCACGGGCAAGACCCTGCTGGCCCTGGCTGCCGGGCTGAATCAAGTGGCGGATGAGCGGATCTACGAACGCCTCCTGGTGACCCGGCCGGTGATCTCCCTGGGCAAGGAAATCGGCTTTCTACCTGGAGATCTGGAGGAGAAGATGGGTCCCTGGATGCAGCCGATCATCGATAACCTCGATTTCCTGCTGGGCGGCGAGGATCAGCAGAAGGGGTCTGGCCCGGCGCGGGCTGGGCACCGGCCAGCGCGGGGCAACTGGAATGATCTCAAGAGCATGGGGCTGCTGGAGGTGGAGGCAATCAGTTACATCCGGGGCCGCTCAATCCCCCGCCAGTACATGGTGGTGGATGAGGCCCAGAACCTCACCCCCCACGAGGTGAAGACGATCGTGACCCGGGTGGGGGAAGGCACCAAGATCGTGCTCACCGGTGATCCCTACCAGATCGACAATCCCTATGTGGATGCCGAGAGCAATGGCCTCACCTGGCTGGTGGAGCGCTTCAAGGGCCAGCCCCTGGCCGGCCATGTGACGCTGCAGCGGGGC
>JAGYNF010000263.1 GCA_018400215.1 Cyanobium sp. M55B138
AGCGAAACGGAGCAGATCAAGAGCGAAACCGAGCAGATCAAGAACGAAGCCGAGCAGATCAAGAAAGAAGCCGAGCAGCTCAGGCAAGAGAACAAGCGGCTCGCCGGTCTCAACTCCAGGATGGATGACTTGTTGCGCAATGCCGATTCCTCCTCGCAGGCACCGCCCACACCGGTGACCGGGTGCCCCCCGCCGTCAGGAAAGTTGTCGCCCGTGCTTTTGACCACCCGGGGGCTCAAGGAGATGACCAGTGCGGCGTTACAGCGAGGCTGTCAAAGCTGACATCAGGAAGCGGATGAGTCCGCCTGCTCGGCAGAGCGTGGCGAGGATTTCCGAGGAGACAGGCATTCACATCGCCACTCTCTACGCTTGGCGCAAGGGCTGGCGCTTGGAGGGTGAGGTGGTGCCGGCATCGCAGAAGGACCCTGAGGGCTGGAGCGCTGCCGACAAGTTCACGGTGGTGCTGGAGACCGCTGGATTGAACGCCACCGAGCTCAGCGCCTACTGCCGCGAGCGGGGCCTCTACCCGGAGCAGGTGGAGCGCTGGCGGCAGGCATCGCAGGATGCCAACGAGAAGCCGGTGCTGACGCTGAAAGAACAGAGGGAACTGGAGAAGCTCCGCGCCCAGGACCAGCGGGAGATCAAACGGCTGCAGAAGGAGCTGCGCAAGAAAGAGAAAGCCCTGGCGGAAGCGGCGGCGCTGCTGCTGGTCACAAAAAAGATGCAGGCCCTCTGGGGAGAGGCAGAGGAGGACTGACCTCCTCTGCTGATCGCCGGAGGGCACTGGAGATCCTCGACGGTGCCGTGGCTGCTGGTGCCACGGCGGTGCGGGTGGCGGAGCGCATGGCCATCAGCCTGCGCACCCTGCAGCGCTGGAGGCGCCAGTTTGCGGGTGATGGGGACGGTGGGGACCGCCGTAAGGGCAGCGCTCGCCACGTGGTGCATCGACTGAGCTACCAGGAGCGCCAGCAGATCCTGGTGGTCTGCAACGAGCCGCCGTACGCCTCGCTGCCGCCGGCGCAGATCGTGCCCGCCCTGGCCGACCAGGGTGAGTTCGTGGCCTCCGAGAGCAGCTTTTACCGCGTGCTCCACTCCCACCAGCAGGTGCAGCGCCGCGGACGGGCCAGACCGCCGCAGGAGCCAAGGCCGGTGCCCAGACGGCGTGCTGATGGCCCCAATCAACTCTGGAGCTGGGACATCACCTACCTGCCCACCAGCGTGCGGGGCGTGTGGCTTTACCTCTACCTGGTGGTCGACGTGTGGAGCCGCAAGATCGTCGCCTGGGACGTCCACGAGCGCGAGGATGCCCAGCTGGCCGCTGATCTGATCAGCAGGGCCTGCATCAGGGAGCGCATCAGCAAGCAGCGCCAGCGCCGGTTGATCCTGCACGCCGACAACGGCAGCGCCATGCGCGCCGCCACGCTGGAGGTGCGGCTGGAAGAACTCGGGGTGCTGCGCTCGTTCTCCAGGCCGCGGGTGTCCAACGACAATCCCTACTCCGAGGCGCTGTTCCGCACCGCCAAATACCGGCCCGACTACCCCAGCAGACCCTTTGCCGGCAAGGAGGAGGCCTGCCAGTGGGCGGCGGCATTCGTGCACTGGTACTGCCACGAGCACCGCCACAGCGCGATCAAATTCGTGACGCCGCAGCAGCGGCACAGCGGTCAAGCCGCAGCCATCTGCCAAAAGCGCACGCTGGTCTACGAGCAGGCCCGCCAACGCCATCCCAGGCGCTGGTCACGATCTGTTCGCTGCTGGCAACAACCAGACGTTGTCTGGATCAATGAACCGCCAGATGACACAACAGCCGAGGAGGAGTTACTCTTTCGGCAGGCGGCCTAAATGGCGCCAACCGGCGACATCTTTCCTGAAAGTCACCGCGAGTGACTGTTCGAAGGCGGGAACCTGGCGGAGAAACAGGGCATGCTCCTGTGGTGTGCAGAAGCCCATCACCTTCTCCACGCCGGCCCGGTTGTACCACGACCTATCGAACATGGTGATTTCTCCGGCCGATGGCAGATGCGGAACGTAGCGCTGGAAGTACCACTGGGTCACTTCGGCATCGTTGGGTTTCGCCAGCGCGACATGGTCACTACCGCGAGGATTCAGATGCTCGCGGAA
>JAGYNF010000264.1 GCA_018400215.1 Cyanobium sp. M55B138
CCATCGGGATCGGCACGCCAATCACGCCAGTGGAGCAGATCAGCACCGCCTCAGGGGCCAGCCCCAGCCGCTCGGCCAGCGCCGCGGTGGCGGTGAGGCTGTCGGCCAGGCCCCGTTCGCCGGTGCAGGCGTTGGCCTGGCCGGAGTTGGTGAGCAGGGCGCGGGCCTGGCCGCCGGAAGCTCTTAGGCGCTCAGCGCAGAGGTCCACGCAGGCGGCCCGCACCAGGGAGGTGGTGAAGGTGCCGGCGCACACGGCCCCTTCCGGGGCCAGCAGCAGGGAGAGGTCGGGTTTGCCGGAAGGCTTCAGCCCCGCCGTGATGCCGGCGGCCAGGAAGCCGGCCGGGGCGGTGATGCCGCCGGGGATCGGGGTCCAGGGGTGGGTCAAGGCGCTGCGGCCACTGGCTGCATCCTGAACCACACTGGCCCGATGGCCCCCACCCCCCAGCGCCGCATCGGCCTCACCGGCGGCATCGCCAGCGGCAAGAGCACGGTGGGGCGGTTGCTGGCGGCGCGGGGGCTGCCGCTGCTGGATGCGGATGGGTTCGCCCGCGAGGCCCTGGCGCCCGGCAGCCCCGGGGCACAGGCGGTGCTGGCGCGCTACGGCACGCTCGATCGCGCCGCCCTGGGGCGAATCGTGTTTGCCGATGCGGCCGAGCGGCAGTGGCTGGAGCAGCTGGTGCATCCGCTGGTGCGGGCGCGCTTCGCGGCCGAACTGGAGCGGCTCGCGGCCGCACCGGTGGTGGTGCTGATGATCCCGCTGCTGTTTGAGGCGGGGCTGGAGCGGCTCTGCAGCGAGGTGTGGCTGGTGGACTGCGACGAGGCCCAGCAGCTGCAGCGGCTGATGGCGCGCAACGGCCTCAGCGCCGCCGAGGCCCGGGCCCGGATCGCCGCCCAGTGGCCCCTGGCCCGCAAACGAACCCTGGCCGACGTGGTGCTCGACAACCGCGGCGGGGCGCAGCAGCTGGAAGGGCAGCTGGAGCGGGCGATGCTCGGGCCAGGACCACCGATAGGTGGCTACGATGTAATTACATCCCAACCATGAAGGGCCGTGAAGGCGAAGCTTGTGCGAATCGGCAATTCCCGCGGCCTGCGCCTGAGCAAACCCCTGTTGGAGCAGGCGGGGCTAACCGATGAGGTGGACATCACGGTTGAACCAGGCCTTCTGTCGATTCGCCCCATTGCCAACCCTCGCGCTGGATGGGCGGCATCGGCCGCATCCAGACCCCCGGACGGCCTGTTGGACGACGCCACGCCCAGCCACTTTGACGAAACGGAGTGGACCTGGTGAGCCAACCCTCCATCAACCGTGGGGATGTGGTTTTGGTTGACCTGAATCCCACCCGCGGCCAAGAGATCCGCAAAACACGCCCCTGTGTGGTGGTATCTCCCAATGAGCTCAATCACCACATGGGCACGTTCATCGTGGCGCCGCTCACCTCTGGCGGATTCAACTATCCCTTTCGGGTTCCCTGCCAATTCAACGGCACCTCGGGCCATGTGGTGCCTGATCAATTGAGAACCGTGGATCGCGAACGGTTGGTTCAACGGCTCGGCGTGCTGGCTCCAGAGACCCTCGCCCAAGTTCTCGAGGTACTCACGCAGATGTTCAGCCCTTGAGCTTGGCGCTGAGGATCTGGTTGAGGGTCTGTTCTCGCTCGTCGTTGCCTCCGCCCACGCCCGCACCGCGCTGGCGGCCCACGGCGTCGATCTCATCGATGAAGATCAGGCAGGGGCTGTTTTCCTTCGCCCGCTTGAACAGGTCGCGCACGCGGCTGGCGCCGACGCCCACGAACATCTCCACGAACTCGGAGCCCGAGAGGGAGAAGAAGGGCACACCGGCTTCACCGGCGATGGCCTTGGCCAGCAGGGTCTTGCCGGTGCCGGGAGGGCCCACCAGCAGCACACCCCTGGGAATCTTGGCGCCCACGGAGGTGAAGCGCTCGGGGGTCTTCAGGAAGGTGACCACCTCCTGCAGGTCCTGCTTGGCCTCTTCCACCCCGGCCACGTCGTTGAACTTCACGCCGGTTTCGGCCTCCATGGCGAAGCGGGCCTTGGTCTTGCCGAACTGCATGGCCTGGCCGGGGCCACCGGGCATGCCACTGCCGCGTCG
>JAGYNF010000265.1 GCA_018400215.1 Cyanobium sp. M55B138
GGGCTGAACAGCCGCGAGGTGTTGATCGGCTACGACCGCCGCTTCCTGGCGCCCGAACTGGCCGAGGCGATCTGCAGCGCCGTGCGCAGCGTGGGTCTCGAACCGCTGCTGGCCGACTCGGCCACCCCCACGCCGGCGTCCAGCTGGGCGGTGGTGGAGCGCCAGGCCCTAGGCGCCCTGGTGGTCACCGCCAGCCACAACCCACCCGAATGGCTGGGCCTGAAGATCAAGGGGCCCTTCGGCGGCTCGGTGGAGGGGGATTTCACCCAGCGGGTGGAAACGCGCCTGGCCGCCGGGGGCATCACGGTGCCGATCCCGCCGGCCGCGGGCGGTGAGCCCCGCTTTGACGCCCTCGGTAGCTACCTGGCGGGCCTGCGGGCCAAGTTGAACACGACCGCCCTGGCCGAGGGGCTGCAACGGCTGGGCCTGCGGGTGATCGTGGATCCGATGCACGGCTCGGCCGCCGGCGTGCTGCCGGCCCTGCTGGGCGAGCCAGCGGTGGCCAGCGGCGCCATCCAGGAGATCCGTGCCAACCGCGATCCGCTGTTCGGCGGCAACCCGCCCGAACCCCTGGCGCCCTACCTGGGCGAACTGATCGCCGCCGTGCAGGCGAGCACCGCCGCCGGGCGGCCGGCCATGGGCATCGTGTTCGACGGCGACGGCGACCGCATCGCCGCCATCGACGAGCGCGGCCGCTTCTGCAGCACCCAACTGCTGATGCCCCTGTTCATCGACCACCTGGCCCGGGCCCGCCAGCTGGGCGGCACCGTGGTGAAAACGGTGAGCGGCTCCGACCTGATGCAGCTGGTGGCCGAGGGCCTGGGCCGTGCCGTGCTGGAGAAGCCCGTGGGTTTCAAGTACATCGCCGCCGAGATGCTGGCCGGCGAGGTGCTGGTGGGTGGGGAGGAATCGGGGGGCGTGGGCTTCGGCATGCACCTGCCCGAGCGCGATGCCCCCTTTGCCGCCCTGCTGCTGATCGAAGCCCTCGTGGAGGGGGGCGTGCCCCTGGGCGAGCGGCTCGATGCCCTGCAGCAGGCCCACGGCGGCGCCGCCAGCTACGACCGCCTCGACCTGCGCCTGCCAACCATGGCCGCCCGCCAACGGCTGGAGGCATTCCTGGCCGCCACGCCACCGGCGGAGGTGGCGGGCAGCCCCGTGCAGGAGGTGATCAGCACCGATGGCGTGAAGCTGCGCCTGGGCCCCAGCCACTGGCTGATGCTGCGCTTCTCCGGCACCGAGCCCCTGCTACGTCTCTACTGCGAGGCCCCCAGCGCTGAGCGGGTGGCCGCGGTGCTGGCCTGGGCCCGCGCCTACGCCCTGGAGGACTGAGCGCCATGATCTCCACCCTGGTGATCGCCAGCGGCAATGCGGGCAAGGTGCGCGAATTCGGGCACCTGCTGGCCGATCTACCCCTGGAGATCCGCCCCCAGCCCGAAGGCCTGGAGGTGGAGGAAACGGGCGACACCTTCGCCGAGAACGCCCGGCTCAAGGCCTCGGCCGTGGCCCGCGCCAGCGGCTGCTGGGCCCTGGCCGACGACTCCGGCCTCAGCGTCGACGCCCTCGGCGGTGCCCCAGGCGTGCACTCCGCCCGCTACGCGGCGACAGACGCCGCGCGGATCGAGCGCCTACTACAGGAGCTCCGCACCGCCGGCAGCCGCAGTGCCCAGTTCACCGCCGCCCTCGCCTTGGCCAACCCCGCTGGCGAAGTGGTGCTGGAGGTGGAAGGCATCTGCCCCGGCACGATCCTTGAAGCCCCCCGCGGCGACGGCGGCTTCGGCTACGACCCGGTGTTCTTCGTGCCCGAGGCCGGCCTCACCTACGCCGAGATGGACAAGCAGCTCAAGGGCCGCATCGGCCACCGGGGCCAGGCCTTTGCCCAGCTGGCCCCTCAGCTGCATGGGTTACTGGGCGCGGAATCAGCAACGCAGCATGGCTGAATTGGGGGAAGTGGTCGGTGTTTTCATCATGACCCAGCTCTCTACTCGCAAACCCCTAAACTCCGTAGTAGCCGCTTCTGCCGAAGCAAATCATCAGCAACAAAAGTAATTTTATTGCACTCGACAAGAACGCTCTAACGCTGGCCATGAGTGGCAGGC
>JAGYNF010000266.1 GCA_018400215.1 Cyanobium sp. M55B138
AGGTGGGGGGCAAGAACGCCTCCCTGGGCGAGATGATCCGCGAGCTGGGCGGCCAGGGGGTGCGGGTGCCCGATGGCTTCGCCACCAGCGCCGACGCCTACCGCCACTTCATCGCCAGCAACCGGCTGGCGGAGCGGCTGCACGACCTGCTCGACGGCCTGGACAGCCACGACATCGCCGCCCTGCAGGCCGCCGGCGCCGCCGCCCGTTCCCTGCTGCTGCATGCCCCCCTGCCCGACGATCTGCAGCAGGCGATCACCGCTGCCTACCGCCAGCTGGGGGGAGGGCGCGAGCTGGCGGTGGCGGTGCGCTCCAGCGCCACGGCGGAGGATCTGCCCGATGCCTCCTTTGCCGGCCAGCAGGAGACCTACCTCAACGTGCAGGGCGAAGCCTCGTTGCTGGCGGCCTGCCGGCGCTGCTTCGCCTCCCTGTTCACCGACCGGGCCATCTCCTACCGCCAGATCAATGGCTTCGACCACTTCGAGGTGGCCCTCTCGATTGGCGTGCAGCGGATGGTGCGGGCCGACCTGGCCACCTCGGGGGTGATGTTCAGCATCGACACCGAGACCGGTTTTCGCGATGCGGTGCTGCTCACCGCCGCCTACGGCCTGGGCGAAACCGTGGTGCAGGGCACCGTGAACCCCGATGAATACTTCATTTTCAAGCCCACCCTGGAGCAGGGCTTCGCGCCGATCCTGCAGCGGCGTCTGGGCAGCAAGGCGATCCGGATGATCTACGCCGACCCCTCCACCCGCACAGTGCCGGTGCCCCAGGACGAGCAGCGCCGCTTTGCCATCAGCGACGCCGAGGCGCTGCAGCTGGCGCGCTGGGCCTGCACGATCGAGCGCCACTACAGCGCCCGGCGGGGGATGCCCACACCGATGGACATCGAATGGGCCAAGGACGGCCACAGCGGTGAGCTGTTCATCCTCCAGGCCCGACCGGAAACCGTGGAGTCGCGGCGCTCGGCCACCGTGCTGCGCAGTTGGCATCTGGAGGCCGGGCCGGGCGGTGGCGGCGCTGAAGTGCTCTGCCGGGGCCGGGCGATCGGGGCTTCGGTGAACAGCGGCCCGGCCCGGGTGATCCGCGATCCCTCTGAAATCCAGCGCTTCCGCTCCGGGGATCTGCTCGTGACCGAGCGCACCGACCCCGACTGGGAGCCGATCCTCAAGCGCGCCAGCGGCGTGATCACCAACCAGGGGGGCCGCACCTGCCACGCGGCGATCATTGCCCGCGAGATGGGCATCACGGCCATCGTGGGCACCGGTGATGCCACCGACCGCATCGACGATGGCGACACAATCACGGCCAGCTGCTGTGAGGGCGATGAGGGGCGGGTGTACCGGGGGGCGCTGCCCTTCCGGCTGGAGGAGCAGGAGCTGGGGGATCTGCCCCCCACCCGCACCCGGATCCTGATGAACGTGGGCAACCCCGAGGAGGCCTTCAAACTCGCGGCCATCCCCTGCGACGGGGTGGGCCTGGCGCGGCTGGAATTCATCATTGCCAACCACATCCGCGTTCACCCCATGGCCCTGCTGGAGCCAGCGCGGGTGCGGGATCCGGCCGAACGGCACGCCATTGCCGAGCTGGTGGCGGGCTACGGGGAGCCGGCGGAGTACTACGTAGACCTGCTCTCCCAGGGCATGGCCCGCATCGCGGCCGCCTTCTATCCACGGCCGGTGATCCTGCGCTTCTCCGATTTCAAGAGCAATGAATACGCCCGCCTGCTGGGCGGCGGCGCCTTCGAGCCGGATGAGGAGAATCCGATGCTTGGCTGGCGCGGCGCCTCCCGCTACTACGCCCCGGCCTTCCGGGCCGCCTTCGCGCTCGAGTGCCAGGCCCTCAAGCGGGTGCGCGACACCATGGGCCTCACCAACGCGATCCCGATGGTGCCCTTCTGCCGCACCCCTGAGGAGGGCGACCGGGTGCTGGCCGCCATGGCCGAACAGGGGCTGGTGCGGGGTGAGAACGGCCTGGAGGTGTACGTGATGTGCGAGTTGCCCAGCAACGTGATCAGCGCCGAGGCCTTCGCCGAGCGCTTCGATGGCTTCTCGATCGGCTCCAACGACCTCACCCAGCTCACCCTGGGGCTCGA
>JAGYNF010000267.1 GCA_018400215.1 Cyanobium sp. M55B138
CACGATCCAGGCACCCTCGGTGAACTTGCTCACCAGGATCACCAGCAGCACCAGGGCCGTAGCGGTGGCCCCGAGTCCGTTCATCCAGGCCCTGGGCTGCCAACCCGGCTCGCGCAAGCGTCGCCAATGCACCACCATGCCGGCCTGGGAGAGGGTGAAGGCCAGAAACACCCCCACCGCATAGAGGTGGATGGCCAGGGAGGTGCTGCCCTGGCAGAACACCACGATCAGGGCGGCGAGCAGCTGCAGCAGCAGGATGCCGTTCTGAAACACCAGGCGATCGCCCTGCCAGGCCAGTTGCTGGGGCAGGAAGCGATCGGCCGCCAGCAGGGCGCCGAGGCGGGGAAAGTCGGCGAAGGCCGTGTTGGCCGCCAGGATCAACACCAACAGCGTGCTGAGCTGCAGCAGGGCAAACAGCGGGCTGGCGGGGCCAAACAACCGCAGGCCCAGCAGGGCCATGGTGGTGCGCTGGGGGTCGGGGGTCACGCCATAGAGCCAGGCCAGACCACTGATGGTGAGAAACATGGCCGCCAGCAGCCCACCCATCACCAGCAGCGTGAGCCGGGCATTGCGGGCCTCCGGCGCCCGGAACACCTGCACGCCATTGGCGATGGCCTCGATGCCGGTCATGGCGGAGCAACCGGAGGCAAAGGCCCGCAACACCAGAAACAGCCCCAGGGGCTGGAGGGCGGCGATGGCCTCGGGGGGATCGGGCGTCAGGCCATGGTGCAGGCCCACATCCACCAGCCCAGCGATCCCCAACACGGCCACCATCCCCACAAAGGCGAAGGTGGGGATAGCAAACAGCTGGCCCGACTCCCGCAGCCCCCGCAGGTTGGCCAGGCCCACCAGCAACAGCAGCACCAGGGCAATGCCCACCCGCCAGGAATGCAGGGCCGGCAAGTAGGACACCAGCGCATCGGTGCCGGCCATCAGGCTCACCGCTGCGGTGAGCGCGTAGTCGATCAGCAGGGCGGCAGCGGCCACCAGGCTGGCGGGTCGCCCCAGGTTTTCCTTGGCCACGGTGTAGGAGCCACCGCCCTGGGGATAGGCCCGGATCGTCTGGCGATAGGAGAGCACCACCAGCACGATCAACACCACGATCGCCAGGGTGATCGGCAGCGACAGGCCCAGGGCCGCCACTCCCGCCAAGGCCAACACGGTGAGGATTTCCTGGGTGGCATAGGCCACCGAGGACAGGGCATCAGACGAGAGCACCGCCAGGGCCTGACCATTGCTCAGCCGCTCTGTGGCGGCCGCATGGCGGGGCAGGGGAGGTCCGAGGAGCCGGTTGAGGAGTGAAACAGGCAAGGAAAGGCGTTTTGGCTCCCCCCAACCTTGCCAACTCACAGGGCCAATGACTCGGGATTGATCTCGATCAGCTGGGCCAGATCCTTGAGGAAGGCGGCGGCGTGGGCGCCGTAGATGGTGCGGTGGTCGCAGGTGAGGTTCACCTGCATCTGGTTGGCAACCCGGATCGCGCCATCCTTGCCGGCCACCACGGCGGGCCGCGAGGCCGCCACCGCCAGGATGGCGCCGGTGCCGGGGGGCAGGATCGCGTCGAAGCGGTCCACCCCAAACATGCCCAGGTTGGAGAGGGTGAAGGTGCCAGTGCTGTATTCGTCGGGCTGCAGCTGCTTGCTGCGGGCCCGGGCCACCAGGTCGGCCCAGCTGCGGGCCAGGGCATAGATGTCGGTCTTGTCGGCAGACGCCAGCACCGGCGTGGTGATCAAGAACACGTTTCTCTCCAACACCGACAACGCCTCGGTGGCCCTGCGCCAGAAGCTGCTGGAAGAGTGCAATCTGCACACCGTGCTCGATTGCCCCGGCGGCACCTTCCAGAGCGCCGGCGTGAAAACGGTGGTGCTGTTCTTCGAGAAAAGCGCGCCCACCTACAAGGTGTGGTTCTACCAGCTGGATCCTGGCCGCAACCTCGGCAAAACCAACCCGCTCAACGACCGCGACCTGGCGGAGTTTGTGGAGCTGCAGAAGACATTTGCGGATTCCGCCAAGAACTGGAGCGTGGGGGTGGACGCCATCGACGGGCAGAGCAGGGGTCTGTCGATGAAGAACCCC
>JAGYNF010000268.1 GCA_018400215.1 Cyanobium sp. M55B138
GGAACGTGACCACGCCGCTGAAGCTGATCAGGAAGCCCAGCTCCAGGAAGCCCGCCATTTCCTCTGGGGTGCCCCCCCAGCAATGCATCACGCCGCGGGGGCAGAGGCCCCGCGCAGCCCGGGCTCGAAACTCGGCCAGCATCGGCTCAGCCGCATCGCGGCAGTGGACAATCACCGGCAGGTTGAGCTCAACGGCCAGATCCAGCTGGGGGCGCAGCGCCGCCAGCTGCTCCTCGAGGTTGTGCTGGCGGAACAGGTCGAGGCCCAGCTCGCCGATCGCTACGACGCGGGGATCGGCCTGGGCCGCGTCCCGCAGCACCTGCTGGGTGTCCCCCGACCAGTGCTGGGTGTCGAGGGGATGCACCCCCACCGAGTAGCGCAGCTCCGGGAACCGATCGGCCAGGGCCCGAATCGCTGGGATCTCGCTGGGCTCCACGCAGGCATGCACCAGGGCCACCACACCGGCCTGGCGCCAGCGCTCGGCCACTGCATCCAGATCCGCATCAAAATTGCGGAACACGACGTGGCAGTGGGAGTCCACCAGCTGGGCCACGGCACCGCCGCCACTGCTCGGTACCATGGTGTTTGCTCCGCTCAGGCGGTGGCAGCGGGTTCGGTGGCCTGTTTCACCGCAGCGCTGAGGCGCGCCTTCTGGTGGGCACCGGTGTTGCGGTGCATGGCACCAACCTTCACGGCCTTGTCGATCTTGCTGAAGGCGGCGCTCATGCTGGTTTGCACGACCTGCTTGGCGGCATCGTCGGGCTGCTGACCATAGGAGCTGCACGCCGTGAAGCAGCGCTTCATCAGCGTGCGCAGGGCCGACTTGTAGCTGCGGTTGCGCAGGCGATTGCGTTCAGCAATCTCGATGCGCTTCTTCGACGACTTGTTATTGGCCACAGGCGGACAGACGCTGGATCGGCAAACAATGATCCTAGCGCCAAGCCCCGCCCCCTCCCCTGGCGGCGGACGCCCCACCCCTAGCGTGGGCTGATCCGCTCCCCCAACTGCCGTGGTTGCCCCGTCTGCCGATCTGAGGGCCGCTGACACCACCATCACCTGCCTGCGCGATCACGCTGCCGCCGCCGCACGCCTGGCCGCCATCGCGGCGCGCACCAGCGGCCCCCAAATGGCTGAGGCCGCAGGCCGGGTGGAGGCGATCCTGGCCCAGGTGCAGCAGCAGGGGGATCGGGCGCTGCTGGAGCTGAGCGAGCGCTTCGACGGGGTGCGGCCCGACCCCCTGCGCATTGGCGTCGACCAGCTGGAGGCGGCCTGGCAGGCCTGCGATCCCAGCCTTCAGCAGGCCCTGGCCTTGGCCCACGGCCGCATCCTCGACTTCCACCGACGCCAGATGCCGGCCGACCTGCAGGTCGATGGCCCCTACGGAGAGCGCCTGGGACGGCGCTGGCGGCCGGTGGAGCGCGCCGGGCTGTATGTGCCCGGGGGCCGGGCGGCCTACCCCAGCACCGTGCTGATGAATGCGGTGCCCGCCCAGGTGGCCGGCGTGCCGCGGCTGGTGATGGTGACCCCTCCGGGCCCCCAGGGCCTGCCCAATCCCACCGTGCTGGCCGCCGCCCACCTGGCCGGGGTCACGGAGATCTACCGGGTGGGCGGTGCCCAGGCGGTGGCGGCCCTGGCCTACGGCACCGAGAGCATCCCGCGGGTGGATGTGATCAGCGGCCCCGGCAACCTCTACGTGACCCTGGCTAAAAAAGCCGTCTTCGGCCAGGTGGCGATCGATTCGCTCGCCGGCCCCAGCGAGGTGCTGGTGATCGCCGACCACACCGCCAGGGCCGAGCACGTGGCCGCCGACCTGCTCGCCCAGGCCGAGCACGACCCCCTGGCCGCCGCCATCCTGCTCACCACCAGTGAGGCGCTGGCGGCCGCCCTGCCGGCCGCCCTGGAGGCCCAGCTCCAGGGCCACCCCCGGGCTGCGATCACCCGGGCCGCCATCCGCGACTGGGGGCTGGTGGTGGTGTGCGCCGACCTGGCCACGGCCGCCCAGCTGAGCGATGGCTTCGCCCCGGAACACCTGGAGCTGCTGGTGGAGGATCCCGAGGGCCTGGCC
>JAGYNF010000269.1 GCA_018400215.1 Cyanobium sp. M55B138
TGGATGTACGGCCCCGACGACCTGGCCACCATGCAGTACGTGCGCCGTGCCTTCGATCCCGATGGCCTCGCCAACCCCGGCAAGATCTTTCCCACGCCGCGGGGCTGCGCCGAATCAGACCGGCGGCAGCAGCTGTTGCGCGCCGAAGGGGTCACGCTCCCCGAGGACGTGGTGGTGGTCTGATCGCCGCTCACATCTCGAGGTCGGGATCCAGGCTGTCGTCGTCGTCGCCCTCCTCCAGTTCTGCTGGCCAGGCCAGATTCACCAGCACCGGGGCATGGTCGCTGGGTTGGGCATTGCCGCGGGTGTCCCTGTGGATCAGGCAACCGGTGGCCCGCTCCAGCAAGGGGTCATCGAGATAGATGTGGTCGATGCGCCAGCCCTTGTCGCGGTCCCAGGCGCCACTGCGGTAATCCCACCAGCTCCAATGGCCGGTGGCCGGTTCAAACACCCGGAACACATCGTGCAGCCGCTGCCCCAGGGCCGCCTGCAGGGCCTGGCGTTCCGCCGCACTGGCCATGATGCCGCCGGTCTGGCGCTCCGGGTCAGGCAGATCCCTGGCCTCGGGGCCGATGTTGAAGTCGCCCAGCATGCAGAGCGGATCGCCCTGCTGCTCCTGCACGGCCAGATAGCGCCGCAGGCAGGCGAGCCAGGTGAGTTTGTAGGTGTATTTGTCGCTCTTGAGCGAGCTGCCGTTGGGCACGTACAGGTTCAGCACCCGCACCCCATCCACCAGGGCGCTGATCACCCGCTTTTGGCCATCCAACTGTTCGGCCTCCCCATCGCCGGGCAGCAGCGCCGCAAAGCCGATCTGCACGTCTTCGAGGGGCAGGGTGCTGAGGATGGCGACGCCGTTGTAGGCCTTCTGGCCGCTGATGGCGGTGGCGTAGCCCAGCTCCTGGAAGGTCGCGTGGGGAAACAGCGGATCGTCCACTTTGGTTTCCTGCAGGCAGAGCACCTCGGGCCGCTCCTGCTGCAGCCAGGCCGCCACCTGGTCGAGGCGGGTGCGCACCGAGTTCACGTTCCAGCTGGCGATCCGCATGGCCCAGGGCAAAGCCCCCCTAGCATGGGTCCTGAGGTTTGGAGCCATGCCAATGCTCGCGCCCAGCCAGCTCGCGTCCAGCCAGCCCGCGTCCAGCCAGATTCCCCCCGGCCAGCAGCGGCCAGGGCGGGTAGGCCAGTGGCTGGGCTTCGCCCTGGCCCTCTCCGCCGTGCTGCCCCTGTTGGCGGCACAGGTGCGGGCCCAGCAACAGGGCTATGGGCAGACGATCAATTCGCCCCAGCAGGAGCGCGAACTTGACAATGGCAGTGGACCTCCGCGCAACTCCGGGCTGGATGCCACCAACCCCATCCAACTGATGAACCAGCTCCGCCGGGCCACGGCCCTCGATGACGCCACCCCCCCCGCCGATGCGATCGACGCGGCCCTCAGGGATTTTCAACCCCAGCCGGCATCGCCAGGGTCGGGGTTGATGCTGGCGCCTTGAGGGCGGCCATGCCCCAGGCGGCCGCAACCTGATCGAGCTGCTCCTGGGCCTTCGGATCGCTCTGGCGGCTGCGGGCCTCCGCCAGCACCTGCTGGGCAGCATTGGTGTTGCCCCGTTCCTGTTGGAGCATGGCCCTGGCTAGCAGCGGCCGCGGATCGTTGGGGAAGCGGGTGCCCAGCCGGATCAGTTCCGCCTCAGCCTTACCGGGCTGACCGGTGCGTTGCAGCACGTTGGCGAGCACCAGGCCGATGGCCATCGCCTCGGGCTTGAGCGCCGGGCTGGTGGCCCGCTGCAGTGCGGCCTCCAGCTGGCTCCGGGCCTCGGCGCTGCGGCCGGTGTCCAGCTGAATCAAGGCCATCAACTGCAGGGCTTCCACCTGGTCGGGCCGCTGGCTGAGCAGCTGGCGCAGTTCCCGTTCAGCGCCGGGCAGGTCGCCCTGGTCGCGCCGCAGTTCCGCCAGCAGCAGGCGCAGGGACCAACGCTGGGCATCCTGGTCGGCCAGCCGTTCCAGCAGGGGGGTGGCTTCACTGCGGCGATCCAGTGCCACCAGCAGCTCCAGCAGCCGC
>JAGYNF010000027.1 GCA_018400215.1 Cyanobium sp. M55B138
CCAGAGGCCACCGCCGGCCAGCAGCACGGTGGCGGCCAGGGCGCCGGCCCAGAGGCGCCGCCTCCGCCTTCGCTGGGGCGCTGGACTGGGACTGGGCGGAGTGGGGCTGGAAATGGGCCTGGAGGTCACTGGCCCCAGTTTCGCGGCTGGGGAGGCCGGACTGCGCCCCGTAGATTTCAGCCATGCTCAAAGCCGGAATCGTCGGACTGCCCAACGTGGGCAAGTCGACCCTGTTCAATGCCCTGGTGGCCAACGCCCAGGCGGAGGCGGCCAACTATCCCTTCTGCACGATCGAGCCCAATTCGGGCATCGTGTCGGTGCCGGATCCGCGCCTGCAGCAACTGGCGACCCTCAGCAGCAGCAAGGAGATCATCCCCACCAAGGTGGAGTTTGTGGATATCGCCGGCCTGGTCAAGGGGGCCAGCCAGGGGGAGGGGCTTGGCAACAAGTTCCTGGCCACCATCCGCGAGGTGGACGCCATCGTGCACGTGGTGCGCTGCTTCGACAACGACGACGTGATCCACGTGAGTGGCTCGGTGGGGCCGGCCCGCGACGCCGAGGTGATCAACCTGGAGCTGGGTCTGGCGGATCTGGCCCAGGTGGAGAAGCGGCGGGAGCGCCTCAAGAAGCAGGCGCGCACCAGCAAGGAGGCCCAGGTGGAGGATGGGGCCCTCGCGCGCATCCAGGCGGAGCTGGAGGCCGGTGGCGCCGCCCGCAACGTGGAGCTCAGTGCCGAGGAGGCCCCGATGGTGAAGCCCCTGGGGCTGCTCACCGCCAAGCCGATCATCTACGCCACCAACGTGAGCGAAGACGACCTGGCCAGCGGCAACGCCTACTGCGAGGCGGTGGCGGCCCTGGCGGCCCAGGAGGGTGCCGGCACCGTGCGCATCTCGGCCCAGGTGGAGGCCGAGCTGGTGGAGCTGCCTGAGGAGGATCGGGCCGAATTCCTGGCGGGCCTTGGGGTGGGGGAGGGCGGCCTGCGCAGCCTGATCCGCGCCACCTACGCCCTGCTGGGCCTGCGCACCTACTTCACCACCGGCGAGAAGGAAACTCGCGCCTGGACGATCCAGGCCGGCATGACCGCCCCCCAGGCCGCTGGCGTGATCCACACCGACTTCGAGCGCGGCTTCATCCGCGCCCAGACGATCGGCACCCAGCAGTTGCTCGAGGCTGGATCGCTGGCCTCGGCCCGCACCAAGGGCTGGCTGCGGGCTGAGGGCAAGGACTATGTGGTCGCGGAGGGCGACGTGATGGAGTTCCTGTTCAACGTGTGAGTTCTTGCCCCACAATTGAATCAATCCCCGTTGCCGCGATGACCTCCCAGCAGCCCGCCCCCACCCCGGCCGGTGAGTCCGGCCAGGGCCCCTCCCCCGAGGGCCATCCCCATGACTTCGAGGTGCAGAAGGAGCTGCACCAGCAGATCCGCAACGATCCCGACTACGACGATTGGGAATACGGCACCGAGCCCCTGCCCCATGAGGCGTGGGTCAAGTCGCGGCAGTCACAGGCTTGAGTCGCTTGGCCAGGTTGAAGCCAGCCAGGCACAGCAGGGTGAGCAGGATCCAGAACCCCCCGCCATGGCGCTGCTGATCCAGGGCCAGGCCCGCCAGGGGGGGAGCGAGTAGGGCACTCAGGGCAAAGCACTGGGAAAACAGCGCCATGGCCACGCCCCGGTGTTCGGTTGGCGTGAGTTGGATCACCGCCTCCGTGGCCGTGGGCAGGAAGGCCGCCATGCCCAGGGCCAGGGGCAGCTGGGCGGTGAGCACCAGCCAGAAGCCCTGCTGGCTGAGGGCTGAGAAGGCCAGCGCGGCCGTTCCCACAGCAAAACTGGCCAGGCTCAGGCCCAGACCCACCGCCACGGGGCGCCGGGCCAGGGCCTGGCCCACGGGCCACTGCAGCAGCAGCAGCAGGCCCAGCTGCAGGCCGATCAGCAGGGCCCCCAGGCTCTCGGGCATCGCAGCCCGCTCCAGGCCGCCGCGCACGAGATCCAGGGGCAGGGCGCTCTGCATCAGCGCCGGCAGCGCGGTGGCCAGCAGGGTGATGGCCAGCACCGGCAGCAGGGGCGGCAGCCAATCCCGCCAGCTGGATGGCGCCTCGCCACCACTGTGACGGCGCCGGCGGGGCGGATCGGGCAGGCGGCGCAGCAGCAGCAGCAACACCATGGCGGCCAGGCAGGCCATATCCACCACATAGATCAGGCGTAGGTGGCTGCCGCGGGCCAGCAGCGCGCCGAGCAGGGCGCCGGCGGCGATGCCGGTGGCGTCGGCGGTGCGGGCCAGGGCGAAGCCCCGGGCGGAGGGAATCGGCTGGCTGCCGCTGCTGCAGCCCAGGGGGATGGCCAGTTCAATGGCGGGCCAGTAGAGCCCCATGGCGATGCCCAGCAGCAACTGGCCCTGCACGTAGGCGGACACGCTGCGGGCCTCCACCAGGATGCTGTCGGCGGCCAGGGCGGCGAAGCAGCCCAGCAGCACGGGCAGGCCGCAGTTCAGGCCCCGGTCGAGCAGCACGCCACTGAGAAACCGGCCCGCCGTGCCGGCCAGGGCGGCCAGGGCCACGCCCATCGTCACGTTGGAGGCGCTGAACGACTCCAGGTGAAACACCAGGGGGGTGAGATACAGCACGCCCCCGGCGCCAATCGAGCCCACCAGCCTCACCAGCGCCACCTCGCGCAGTGGCGCGGGAAACTGGAACCACCAGGCCAAGCCGCCCGCCCACCATCCCCTCGCCCACCATCCCCTCGCCTTTGTCAAACCGCCGTCGCCTACCCGCATTGCTCGCCAGTCTGCTGGTGCTGCTGCCGGGCACTGGCCTGCCGGCGGCCCGGGCCGCCGACGAACTGGTGGTGCAGTTCGATGGGCTGCAGGTGCCGATCGACCTGGCGGAGCTGGAGGCCTGGACCCTCCAGCCCCACCGGTCCCAGGGGGACCAGGCGGCCTGGCTGAATTTGCTGGATGCCCAGTCCCGTCAGGGCCTCAGCCAGCTGCTGCGGGCCCCGCTCCTGCGCGATCGCAGCTTCGGCATGGAGCTGCTCAACAGCTGGACCGGTGAGCCGTTGCTGGAGGAAGTGGGGGCCCTGCTGCAGGGGGATGACGGCACGAGCACGGCTCCCCTGGTGTTGGCCACGCTGCAGCAGTTGTTCGAGCGCCAGCGGGAGGTGTCGAGCCTCGACCTGCTGCGGGCCCTGCCCCAGCAGCGGCTCGTGCTGCGCATTGATGGCCTGCTGGCCCTGGCTGCCGACCTGCGCGACCAGCTTCGCTATCAGGCTGAGGCGATGGCGGTGCTGCGGCAGCAACCCCTGCCCCTGCGTCGCTCCCAATCCCTGCAGGTCACCCGGCGCCTGCAACCATCCATGGTCCGCCACCAGCTGTTGCCGGTGGCCCACCGCCCCTCCCCTCTGCCGCTGGAGCTCTGGCCCGCCCAGGCGCCCCAGAACCGCCGGCCCTGGCTGGTGCTGATGCCCGGCCTGGGCGGCAGTTCCAGCCAGCTCAGCTGGCTGGCCGGGGCCCTGGCGCAGCGGGGCTGGCCGGTGCTGGTGGTGCAGCACCCCGGCAGCGACGACGAGGCGGTGAAGGCCTCGCTGGAGGGGGATGGGCCACCCCCGGGGGCCGAATCGGTGCCGGCGCGCCTGGCCGATCTGCAGGCGGTGCTGGTGGCCGGCCGTGAGGGGCGCCTGGGGGGGGCTGGCGCCGAATCCTTCGCGCCGGCGGGGTTGCATTCAACGGGATTCAACACCGATGCCGGGGTGGTGCTGATGGGCCATTCCCTGGGGGGAATGGCGGCGCTGATGGCTGCCGGCCTGGTGCCTGAATCGGGTCTGGCCCAGCGCTGCGACCAGGCCCTGACGGCCCTGCCCCTCACCAACCTGTCAAGGCTGTTGCAGTGCCAGCTGCCGGCGATCACCGGCGATGGCGGTTCCTCCGCCCGCGACCCGGCCCCGTCTGCGTCGCCGCCCAGCCTGGAGGGGATGCCCCTGCGCGGGGTGGTCACCTACAACGGCTTCGGCAGCCTGCTCTGGCCCCAGCGGGGCCTGGCGCCGCTCTCGGTGCCGGTGCTGATGGTGGGCGGCAGCCTCGACCTGATCACCCCGCCGGTGCAGGAGCAGCTGGCGCTGCTGGCCAGCAGCGGCGATCCCGGCAGCCGGCTGGTGCTGGTGGAGGGGGCCAGCCACTTTTCGCCCGTGCGCCTGCAGGCCGATGGCCAGGCGCTGTTTCAGCTGGGCCAGGAGCTGGTGGGTGAGGAGCCGGAGCTGGTGCAGGCCCTGCTGTTGCAGCTCACCCTTGAATTTCTGGAGTCAACCCAGTATCCGGCCCTGCTCAGCACCCAGCGCCGCGACCACGGCGGCCTCTCGGCCTATGTGCTCGACCCCGCCGCTGCCCGGCGCTGGCGCGGGGCCCTGCCCCTGCCCCCCAGGTCGCTCAGAAGCGCACGCGGGGGTCGAGCAGCGCCACCAGCAGGTCCACGGTGACGGTGACCAGCACCACCAGGGCGGCCACCACCACCACGATCCCCTGCACCAGGGGGTAGTCGCGTTGGGCGATGGCCTCCTGCAGGCGGAAGGCGATGCCGGGCCAGGAGAAGGTGACCTCGATCAGCAGGGCGCCGCCGATCAGGGAGGCCACGGTGATGCCCGTGATCGTGAGCACCGGCAGCAGGGCGTTGGGCAGGGCGTGGCGCAGCACCACCTGGCGCTCGCCGATGCCGCGGCTGCGGGCGGCCTCCACGTAGTCGGAGCCCAGGGCGCGGCGCAGGTTGAGGCGCAGGGCGTTGGTGAAGATGCCGCTGAGCAGCAGGGCCAGGGTGCCGGCGGGCAGGGTGAGGTGGCGCAGCGTGCCGGCCAGGGTCTGCCAGTCGCCGCCCAGGAGGCCCTGGCGCAGGCTGTCGAGCAGGTAGAAGCCGCTGCCGCTGGGGGGCACCAGGGTGGGCGGGAAGCGCCCACCCACCGGCAGCCAGCCCAGCCACACGGCGAACACCAGCTGCACCAGCATCGCCGCCCAGAAGGGGGGCAGGGCGTAGGTGCCCACGCCATAGAGCCGGCCCGCCAGATCGATTTTTCCCTCCGGTCGGGCGATGCCGGAGAAGCCCACCGCCAGGCCCACCAGGGCCGCCAGCAGCAGGGCGGTGATGCCCAGCTCCAGGCTGGCCGGCAGGCTTTGGCCGATGATCCGCGCCACCGGTTCCTGGCTGTTGAGCGACTCGCCCAGGTCGCCGCGCAGCAGGTTGCCGAGGAACTGGCCGTACTGCTCCAACAGGCTGCGGTCGAGGCCCAGCTGGCTGCGCAGGGCGGCCCGGGCCGCCTCGGGGGCCCGGGTGCCCAGCACGGCGTCCACCGGGTCGCCCGGGGCCACCCGCAGCAGCAGGAACACCAGGCTGGCGATCAGCCAGAGCATCACCGGCACCAGGGCCAGGCGGGCCGCCAGGTAGCGGGCCAGGGCACGGCGGCGGCTCATGGCTGGCGCTCCAGCTCCTGCAGCAGCAGGCGGCCATTGCCATCAAAGCGGGGGGTGGCCAGCGCCGGCTGGGCCCAGGCCCGGGGGCTGACCAGCCAGAGCGGCAGGTAGGGGGCCGCCCGGGCGGTGCGCCGTTCGATGGCGGCCAGCAGCTGGCGGCGCTCGTCGCCGGCCAGGCCCTCGCTGCGCACCAGTTGTTGCTGCAGGCCGGGTTCGGTCCAGAAGCTGCCGCTGAGGGCGCTCTCCCCCTTGAGGCAGCGGCTTCCTTCGGCCTGGCTGCAGCTCAGCAGGGGGAAGAGGTAGGCCTCTGGATCGGTCACGGCGCCGCGCCAGTCGAGCATCACGGCGGCAAAGGCCCCCTCCCCCAGTTGGCGATACACGGTGGTGGATTCCATGCCGTTGGGCTGCAGCACGATGCAGTCGTCGAGGTCGCGGGCCAGCTGGGCCTGCCAGGTGAGCACCATCAGCCGATCAGAGGGGATGTTGGAGCGGAAGGTGAGCGGCAGCTCCAGGCGCCGGCCATGGCAGTAGCCGGCCTCGCGGAACAGCTGGCGCGCCCTGGCGGGGGCGTAGGCGGGCCAGAGCTCCTGGTTGCTGGCGCCCACCGCGGGCGGCACCAGGTTGCGCAGGGCTGGCCGCAGCCCCTGGCTCACCCGCTCGCTAATGCGCTCCCGGTCGAGGCTGTGGGCCAGGGCCTGGCGCAGGGTGGGGTTGTTGAACGGGGGCTGGTCGGTGTGCAGGGTGATGTAGCCGATCTCCAGGGCTGGCCCCTGCCCCTGGCGCAGGTCGCCCCGCTCGGCTCGCTGCGCCAGGGCCTGCTGGTGGTCCTCGTGCAGGCCGGTGGAGAGCAGCACATCCACCTCGCCGCTGCGCATGGCGCCGTAGAGGGCGGTGGAGTTGCCCAGGCTGATCAGGTCGATGCCGCGGTTGCGGGGCCGGGGGCCCCAGTAGTCGGCGAAGGGCTCCAGCCGCTGCTGTTGGTCGCTGAAGGCGGTGAGCCGGTAGGGCCCCGTGCCCACGAAGCGGTCGGGCAGGGCCTTGTCGGCATTGAGGCGGTAGGCGGTGGGCGAGACGGGGGTGAGGTTGATCGTGCTGAGCAGCTCCGGCAGCACGGTGGTGGGCCGCTTTAGGCCCAGTTCCAGCTCGTGGCTGCCGCTGGCCCGCACGCTGGCGATGCGGTCGTCGAGCAGGTAGCTGAGGGTGCCGATCGCCAGGAAGCGCTCCAGGCTGAACACCATGGCCGCGGCATCGAAGGGGGTGCCGTCGTGGAAGCGCACCCCCTGGCGCAGGGGAACGCGCACGGTGAGGCCATCGCTGCTCACCAGGGGCAGGGCCGTGGCCAGGGCCGGCTCCAGTTGGCCGTCGGGGCCGAGCCGGTAGAGGGGGTCGCCGAGGGCGCTGAGCAGCTGGGTGGCGCCGAAGGTGGAGGCCCGCACCGGATCCACGGAGCCCACCCGGGCACTGGTGGCCACCACCAGGCGGTCGCTGCGCCGTTGGAGCTGGCAACCTTGCAGCAGCAGGCCGGTGGCGAGTAGGCCTGCGGCCAGCCTGGAGATCAGGCGCAGCGGCCTAGGCAAGGGGAGATCCGACGGGCAGTCGCCCGCCATTCAAGGGTGCTAGGGGCACTGGGGCTGCACGTGCTGCAGGGAAATTTCAAACACCTCCGAGCCCTGGCGGGCGAGGGGCCAGCGGCGCACCCAGCAGCGGTTGTGGCGTTCATCCACGCCGATCACCTGGTAGGTCTGCTCGTCGATGTCCAGCCGCACGCAGTCGCCCTGGTCGGGCAGCTGCAGGGTTGGGGTGGCACAGGAGAGGCTGGTCATGGTTCGGAGGTCGAACAGGGGTGGGGGGGGGAAGGCGAACGGTGGCGCGCTGGGCTGGGGCTTCTTAAGGATTTCTTTCCATCTGCATCCACTGTGCCCCCCGGTGGGGCCGCTGCGCCACGGGAGTGCTGATTTGGGGATCTAATTGTGTTGATCAGCGTGTTGATCAGCGCCGGGCTCAGAGGGTGCGCAGGCAGGCCGCCACCCCCTGCACCTCAGGCAGGGCCTCAATCGCCGCCAGGGCCCGGCGGAAGTTGGCCTCCAGCACCTCGTGGGTGATCACCACGATTTCAGCGGCTTCGCTGCCGGCTTCGAACTGCACGATCGACTGAATCGACACGCCCGCCTCACCGAAGCAGGTGCCGATGTGGCCGATCACCCCCGCCTGGTCGCTGGTGCGCAGCCGCACGTAGTTGCGGTGGGTGGTCTGGGCCCCATCCACCAGGCGGCACTGGCGCCAGCTACCGGCGGCCAGCAGTGGATCCAGGGCCGCCCCCTCCCCGGCGCCGCAGGCCTGGCGGATGCCGGCGATGTTGAGGATGTCGGCCACCACGGCCGAGGCGGTGGGGCCGGCCCCGGCCCCCGGCCCGAAGAACATCACCTGCCCCACCGGCTCCCCCTCCACCAGGATCGCGTTGTTGACCCCATTCACCCCCGCCAGGGGATGGCTGCGGGGCACCAGGGTGGGGTGGACCCGCACGTCCAGCCACTGGATGGCCTCGCCTGCTGGGCTGTCGCCGTTGGCCCTGTCGATCCGCTGGGCCACCGCCAGCAGCTTCACCACGAATCCGAGCTGGTCGGCGTAGGTCACATCGCGGCCATCGAGCTGGTCGATCCCCTCGGTGGGAATGGCCCCCCGGGGCACCGTGCCGCCGTAGGCCAGGCCGGTGAGGATGGCGATCTTGTCGGCGGCATCTCCCCCCTGCACATCGGCGGCGGGGTCGGCCTCGGCATAGCCGAGGCGCTGGGCATCGGCCAGCACGGCGCCGTAGTCGGCCCCCTCGGCCGCCATGCGGCTGAGGATGTAATTGGTGGTGCCGTTGATGATGCCGCTCACCCGTTGGATGCGGTTGGCCCCCAGCGACTGCTTCAAGGGCTCGATGATCGGGATGCCGCCGCCCACGGCCGCCTCCAGCAGCACATAGACGCCGCGGGCGGCGGCGGCGGCGGCGATCTCCTCGCCATGGCGGGCGATCACGGCCTTGTTGGCGGTGACCACCGGCTTGCCGGCGGCGATGGCGCGCAGGATCAGGGAACGGGCCGGCTCCAGGCCCCCCATCACCTCCACCACGATCTCCACCGCCGGGTCGTCGACCACCGCCTCCGGGCTGGTGCAGAGCAGGTGCTCCGCCAGCTGCACCGGCCTGGGGCGATCCAGATCGCGCACGGCCACCCGGCGCAGCTCCAGCTCGGCCACCAGGGGATGGCGCCCCTCGGGCGTGGCCAGGATCTCGGCCACGCCCGCCCCCACCGTGCCGAGGCCAAGCAGGCCGATGCCAATGGTCATGGGCTGGAGGTGTGCGGGAACGGCGATCCTAGAAATCAGGCCGCCAGGCTCCGGGCCTGGCTCTGCATCATCCCCAGGATGTTGAGGAAGCCATTGGCCCGCGAGGGGGTGAGGCTGGCCTGCAGGCCGGTGGCGGCGATGAAGCCCGGATCGATGGCGCTGGCCTGCTCGGGGGTGAGCCCCTCCATCCCCTGGATCAGCAGGGCCAGCAGCCCCTTGGTGATGGCGGCGTCGGAGTCGCCCTGCCAGTGGAGCGTGCCGTCGCGC
This sequence comes from Cyanobium sp. M55B138, assembly GCA_018400215.1. GTDB lineage: Bacteria > Cyanobacteriota > Cyanobacteriia > PCC-6307 > Cyanobiaceae > NIES-981. The sequence goes on from JAGYNF010000027.1 coordinate 9,045, forward strand.
AGCTGGCCCACCACGTACACCTGCGACACGCAGCCCTTCACCTTGAAGACGTCGTTGCGGAACTCCTCGGGGAGGGGCTCCAGCTTCTTGGCCAGCCAGAGCACGTATTCGTAGCGGCGCTTGGCGTCGGACGTGCCGGCCAGCCGCTGCACCATCTGATCGAGCGCGGCACTGCCGGTGGCCATGCTGGGGGAATCAGCCATTCAGCGGCGGCGGTACAGGGTGAGCAGACCTGCCCCGGCCAGGCCGATCAGCAGCAAGGACCGCGGGCTCGGCAGGCGCGCCAGCCTGGAGAGCCCTGCAGCCGGCTTCGGCCCAGCTGCGGCGCTGCCGGGGAGAGTGTCGCTGAGGTCGAGATAGTCGCGGTGGCCCGGGCCCGCATCCACCTGCAGTTCCCAGTTGGTGTCCGTCGCGGCGGGCAGGGAGAACAGCAGCTGGCCCGCGGCATCGGTCTGGCCCAGTTCGATCGGCTCTCCGGAGGGGGGCATCAGCCGCACATTGGCGTGCTGGGCTGGCTCACCGGTGCTGAAGCGGCTTTCCAGTCGCATGCCGGCTTCCGCGGCCACCGACGCATTCAGCGCCGTGACGCGCTCCAGGCTGCTCTCGATGGCATGGGCCTGCACCGGCCCCCCGGGCCAGAGGGCCAGCAGGCAGGCTGCGGGCAGGGCAACGCCCGGCAGAACCAGCAGGTGGGACAGGCGCATGGCGAGGACGGGATTGGGGCCGGTGGTTAGCGATCCTGCCAGCGGCTTTCGCGGGATTTGCCGGCCTGCACCATGTGCACCACGCTGGACACCATCATCGAGAGGGCGTCGTGGTGGGAATCGCCCCGGGCCTCCAGTTCGGCGGCCAACACGCGCTCCGCAGCCGAGGGCGCCGTGGCGGTGTGGAGAGAGCTGGGTGCGGCGGTGACAGTCAAGGATGACGCAGGGGCGCTGATCGGGATCCTCGCAAATGGAGGCCGCCGGTGTGGCCTTTGTAAGGGTTGTTCATTGCGCCGGGGTGAGCTGGTGCCAGCCCTGCTCGCTCAGCCAGCCATCCAGGGGCACGTCCCAGGGATCGCGGGGCAGTTGCGGCACGATGCAGGCCTGGGGCAGCACCGCCAGGGCCGGCACCCGACGCCAGGCCGGGTCTTGGCGCAGGCGGTCGTACCAACCGCCGCCGTAGCCCAGGCGCACCCCCTGCAGATCCATGGCCAGCGCCGGGATCAGCAGCACCCCCAACTGCGCAGCGGCCAGCTCACCAGCGCCGGCGGGGGGCGCTGGGATGCCGCAGGCATCAGGCGCCAGCGGCTGGTGCGGTCGCCAGGGGCGATAGCGGAGCTGGTGGGCGGCCACGGCCGGCAGGGCCAGGGGCAGCCCGGAGGCCTGCAGCCAGCGCCGCAGATCAGGTTCCCCCGGCAGGGGCCAGGCCAGACCCACATGCTGCTGCGGTTGGAGCCCGATGGCCCCGAGCAGTTGCTCCAGCAGCCCGCCATCGTCCTGATCGAGCAGCCGCTGCAGGGGGGCAGCGTGGGCCCGCCGCAGCTGCCTGTAGTGGGCCCGCAGCCCAGCCTTGCGGGGATCGACCGGGGGGGAGGCCACCGAACTAGCGCTGGAACCAGCCGGTGAGGGCCGCGGCCAGGGCATCGGCGGCATCGTCGGGCCGGGGCGGATGGTCCAGGTCGAGTTCGCGCATCACGGCGGCCAGCACGTCGTCCTTGTCGGCGTGGCCGTTGCCGGTGAGGGCCTGCTTGATCTGCATCGGCGGAAACTCGGCGATTTCGATACCGAAGCGGGCCAGGGTCATCAGCAGCACGCCACGGGCCTGCACCACGGCAATGGTGGTGCTGGAGCGGTAGAAGAAAAACTTTTCCACCACCGCCAGCTGGGGCCGCCAGGTGCGCACCAGCTGGCGCAGGTCGCGCGAAATCTCCACCATCCTCTCCCCCTCGCTGCGGCCGGGATCGGTGCGAATGATGCCGCAGTCCAGCATGGTCTGGCGGCCCGCCTGGGGCTCGATTTCGATCACCCCATAGCCCACGCGTGCCAGGCCGGGGTCGATGCCGAGAATGATCATGGTCTGGCTGTTGACTTAGAATAGCCTTAATGAGACTCCCTGACCTTGACGATTATGTCGTTAAAGTCGTTGTCACTTGGCCCTTTCGCCACCGATCTGTCCTCAAACCCCAGCACCAGGCTGTTGGAGCTGTTGCTGAGGCTGACCATCTGGGTGGCCCCACTTTCGTTTGCTGCGGTGAAGGAGGAGAAGATCACGGAGCGATCGCCGTTCTGGAGCGGCAGTAGGCCATAGCGCTCGCAGGTGTCTAGTGTGCTGTCCCGCAATTGATTGCTATAATATGAGCCCTAATTGAGCTGTGCGGCTCAATTGCATGTCGGAAGATCGATGCCGCCCTCGTGCCTATGAGGACGATAAGATAGTCGAAGTCATTAATCGTGCACTGCAAATGAAACCCAGGGTTGGAGGTACTCACTGAAGTCAAAGAGCACAGTCCACAGCTGGCTGAAGATATCAGACCTCCAGCCCCATCGGTAAAAGAACTACCGCTCCGCGGAAGCCTGACGGCTACAAGATCTCGACTGATCCTTTCTTTGTCGAGAAGGTCAGAGATATCGCCGGCCTGTGATCACGCTGGAGCCATCCCTGCATCAGTGGCT
>JAGYNF010000270.1 GCA_018400215.1 Cyanobium sp. M55B138
GCCAGCCGCCCGGCGTGAGCAGTCGGCAGGCGGTGGCGATGTAGTCCTCCCGCAGCGAGGGATCGATGGCGCAGAAGCAGGTGTGCTCCACGATCCCGCTGAGACTGCCGGGCGTCAGGCCCGCCGCCTCAAGGGCTTGCCGGTCGAACAAGTCGGCCTGCAGCCACTCCAGGGTGTCCCGCGCCTCACCATGGAGCCTGCGGGCCTCGCGCAAAGCGGCGCCACTGAAATCCAGGCCGATGGCCAAGAAGCCGAGGTCTTCCAGCAGGGCGACCTCATGGCCGCGTCCGCAGCCAGGCACCAGCACCCTGCCCGGCGCCTGGGGCGCCAGCGGATGGCTGCGCAGGAGCTGGGCCAGTGGTGGGGCGGGCTGACCCAGCTCCCAGCCGTCAGCACCTTCCTGGTAGCGCTGGTCCCAGTGGCTCGCAGCGGCGCTGATGGCGTACTTGGAGGGGCTCATCCCTCCAGCTTGCCCTGTTCCATCGCGACATGTGCTGAGCCGCAGTGCGCCGCACGGCTGAGGTCCCCAGGTACTTACACCACTCCCGGGGACGCGGGCGGCTGCCGCCCGTTTTGGTGGCTCACCTGACCGGCGTGGTTGAGGTAGCGCGGATATCTGCCGGGGCTGCTGTCTCCCCTAGAGGGTTGCCGGCGGCATGGCGCAGCAGGCTGGCCAGCGGGTCGGGCTGGGCTACGCCATCCGCTCCGGGACCGGAGCGGCCAAGCAGCTCGGGATGGAGACATAGGCCCTCGATCAAACGGTGCAGAAACGCCCGTCCGTCGTCGATGGCCTCCAGCCGGCCGCTGCGGCCCCCGAGGCACCAGTGCACCGTTCCGTCGGAGTGATCGACAAGCACGGCAGGCCGTTGGGAGAAGGTGCTGTGGATCGCCACCGGATCGCTGGTCTGCAAAAACCACTTAGCCTCCTTCGCACGTGCGCTGATCAGGGCTGCGGCCTCCGCCAGCATGTGGAATCGGCGCAGCACTTCGGCAGTGGGAGGAGAATCGGGGTTGAGCCCCCAGTGCTGGGGTTGCCAGTTCAGGTCCAGGGCGATCAAAACACCCCGGGAGCTGGCCCGGTCCAGGATCATGCGCAGGGTCGTTGCGGCATCGCCGCGGGCCATCATGGTGCTGTCCACCAGCATCCAGGCCACCTGGCCGAGCTCGGCCGCCAGCATTTCGGTGACCCCAGCCGGTGTGTGGCTTCTGAGCTCGGCGCCCAGAGCGGTGGTGAGATCGAGAACGGAGCCGGCCTGGGAGTGGGCGGCCCGGGTTTCGTTTGAGTCGGTCATGGTTAAGGGGTTTCAGTACGCAACGTTGCGCAGATCAGGGTTTGGGGCACACGCCTGGCTCAGGTGTTCTTCTCCACCAGCTTGTGGAAGCGGTCGGCCAAGTTCTGGAAGGTGGCATCGCTCTGCTGAAGCAGGGTCTCCCAGTTGCTCTGGGTGGCCTGGCGCAGATCCTGAAGCTGCTCCATCCCCTGATCACGGGCCTGTACCAGTTGATCCAGGCGCTTCTGGGCTTCCTGCCGGGCTTCGTCGGTGAGCTGGTTGAGGTTGCCCTCCAGTTGCTCGATATGCCGGTTCCAGGCGTCGATATCGGACTGGCGCTTATCCAGAATGGCCTGCTTGAGACGCTCGTCTACAGCGGCGCTGTCCTGCTGGGCTCCAGTGGTCATCGCTTGATTGGTGTTGGTCATGGAATTTCTCTCTAGGTTCAACAACGGACATCAGGCTTGTGGGCTCTAAATCAGCTGTTCAGTGCTCCCTGGGCTCGGAGTTGTCGGCACGCTCGACCGACGCGTCGTCAGGGCTGTGTGGTTAGGTCTGTGTGGTCAGGTCGCTCAGGACCGAATTCGACTTGACAGTCTCAACTGGAGAGCTTTGGCCATCAAACAGACTTGGCCATCAGACAGCCTTGGCCATCAAACAGCCTTAAACCACTGACAGCAAAGGGCCTGGGCACGGTTTGGCCATGGCACGGCTGAAGTAAGAGCCTGGCGCGGGAGTAGCGCCTGACGAATGTCCGTTAGATTGATGATACAGCGC
>JAGYNF010000271.1 GCA_018400215.1 Cyanobium sp. M55B138
CGGCGGCGCCCCCACCGCCGTTCTGAACAGCCCGGTTCCGATTTCACCCCCACCCCTACCGGCACCTGCCCCTGCGCCTGCACCTGCAGCCCGGCCAGAGCGCCCTGCCCTGGTGCCGGTGGAGGTGGCCGTGGGAGACCTCACACCGCTCGGGCAGCGGCTCCCGCGGGCCACGGCCGGGGCCCAGGGCTGGCTGCACCCGCTGCCAATCGAGGCGTTGGAGGTCTCCCCCTGGGGATGGCGCTGGTCCCAGGCCCGGGGGGCCTGGCGCATGCATACGGGCGTGGACCTGATTGTGCCGGCGGGCACCCCGGTGTTGGCTGCCCGTGCCGGCCGGGTGGTGCTGGCTGAATCCGTGAGCGGCTTCGGACTCACCGTGCTGCTCGACCACGGCGACGGCTGGCAGACCCTCTACGCCCACCTGGAGTGGATGGCCGTGGCGGTTGGCGACGACCTGGGGCGCGGTGAGCGGCTGGGCAGGGTGGGGGACACCGGCAGAGCAAGTACCCCCCACCTGCACCTGGAGCTGCGTCGCCGCCTGGATGGGGAGATGCGGGCGGTGAATCCCACCGTGCTGCTGGAGGCACCGCGCCCGCCGGTGCTGGCGGCTGGGGGCTGGCGCTGAGGGGCCCGAAGCTGTCCCCGCTCAGAGTTCCTCTTCCACCTCCGGCTTGATCGTGCAGTCGGCCGTCGGATAGCTCACGCACAGCAGGGCAAAGCCAGCCGCCAGCTGGTCGTCGTCGAGGAAGCTCTGGTCGGATTGGTCGACGCTGCCCGAGAGGATGCGGCCGGCGCAGGTGCTGCAGGCGCCAGCCCGGCAGGAGTAGGGCAGTTCGATGCCCTGCTCCTCGGCGGCATCCAGGATGTAGGTGTCATCGGTGCAGCTGAAGCTGCGGCCGTCCTCGAGGGTGATGGTGAAGGTGGCCATCGGCGGTGGTCCGAACGCGGGTGGTCAGGCTTTCATTTCAACTGGTCCGGAGCGAGAGTCCTGTGATGCTCGACACCCCTGTGGGCGAATCCCCACCGCTCTGGAGCGATCGCCACCAGGCCGGCCTGGCCCTGGCGGCCCTGCGGCCCGACCTGCATCCCCCGGCCCTGGTGCTGGCCCTGCCCCGTGGCGGGGTGCCGGTGGCAGCGGCGATGGCCGACCAGCTGGGTTTGCCGCTGGCCACCTGGAGTGTGCGCAAGGTGGTGGATCCGGCCAACCCTGAAGTGGCCATTGGCGCCGTGGCGCCCGGGGGCGTCACGGTGTGGCGTGATGGCGGCGCCGAGGCCCTGCATGAGCGGGCGGCGCGCCGTGGCGGTTGGCTGGTGGACCAGCAGGCGGAGCTGGCTCGCCGCCAGGTGCTGTACGGCGACCCCGACCCCGCTGGGCTGAAGGGGCGCCTGCTGGTGGTGGTGGATGACGGCATTGCCACCGGCATGACCCTGCGGGCGGCGCTGCTGTCGCTGCAGCGCTGTGCCCCGGCCTCCCTGCAGTTGGCGGTGCCGGTGGCGGATCGCCAGGTGCTCGCCTCGCTCGCCCCCCTGGTGGAGCGGATCACGGTGCTCGCCGCCGTGCGCCGACTCACGGCAGTCGGGCTCTGGTATCGGCGCTTTGAGCAGCTCAGCGACGGCGAGGTGTTGGCCCTGTTGGCGCGGCGGCCGGCCTAGCCGAGGGCGTCGAGGGCCCGGCTGATGGCGGTGTAGCAGCGCTCCAGTTGGTCGTCGCTGAGGCAGAGCGGCGGCAGCAGATACACCACATGGCCCAGGGGGCGCAGGTAGACGCCGGCCTCGAGGCAATGGCGCTGGATCTCGAGCCCCACGCCGTTGAGATAGCCCGGCTGCGTCACCGCCACGTCGAAGGCGGCCACCGTGCCGAGGCAGCGGGGGCGCCGCACCCGGGGGTGGCGGCCCAGGGCTTCCAGCAGGGGCCGGTGGCGGCCCTCGAATCCCTGGTAGCGCTCCGCCCTGGCCTCCAGCAGGTCGAGGCTGGCCAGGGCGGCGGCGCAGCCGAGGGGATTGGCGGTGAAACTGTGGCCGTGGAAGA
>JAGYNF010000272.1 GCA_018400215.1 Cyanobium sp. M55B138
ATCAGATTCGCTCGGTCATGGTGTACACCGTGGCCCGCTTCCCCCAGCTGTTCAGCTGGTGGGTGTTACTGAGTGTCGCCCTGCTGCTGCTGCTGCCCATCCGCATCGGCCCCGTCTGGATCTTCTGGCCCCTGCAGTTGGTCCTGCTGGCGGCGGCCGTGCTGCTGGGTTCCCGCAAGCGGCACACCCTGCAGGTGGACCTGCGCGATGGCCAGGTTCGCCGTCACCCCTTCAGCAACCGCCGCACGGCGCTGGCCCACCGCAACGGCATCCGCCAGGCGATCAGCCCAGGGGCCGATCCCGTTCAAGCAAGCCGAGCGCGATGACCTGGATCCTGCCGGAGGGAAGCCGGCTCTCCTTTGCCGGGCTCAGCACCCCGCTGCTGGTTCTGCGCGGCATCGGCAGCGGCAGCCAGGGCCAGGTGTATGCGGTGGAGCTGGCGGGCGAGCGCCTTGCCCTCAAGTGGTACCTGCCGGCCTGCATCGCCCGCGATCCGGGGCTGGAGCTCCGCCTCAGCGCAGCCATCAGCAGCACCGCGCCCAGTGCCAGCTTTCTCTGGCCGATGGCCCTGCTGCGTCCCACAGCCGAATCCCAGCGCCTGCTCCGCTGCCGGGAGCCGGGCTTCGGGTACCTGATGAACCTGCGGCCCGCGGGCTTTGTGGGGGCGGTGGAGCACTACGGCGGCCTGGTGGACCTCAGCCTGGCCAGCGTGCTGCGGGCCTGCCTGGAGCTCACCGATGCCTTCCATGCCCTGCACAGCCGGGGCCTCTGTTACAAGGACATCTCCCTGGGCAATCTCTTCCTCGAGCCCGCCAGCGGCCGCATCCTGATCTGCGACAACGACAACGTGGATGTGGATGGCCGCGACCCCGGCGCTGTGCTGGGCACCCCGGGCTTCATCGCCCCGGAGGTGCTGCTGGGCCGCGCCAGGCCCGGAGCCGACAGCGATCTCCACTCCCTGGCGGTGCTGCTGTTCCGCCTGCTCACCCGCCACGATCCCTTCCGCGGCGCCATGGAAGTGGCGATCCGCTGCCTCGATGAGCCCGCCCGGCGGCGCCTGTACGGCGAGGATCCGGTGTTTATCTTTGACCCCAACGACCAGCGCAATCGCCCCGATCCCGAACTCCACAGCGCGGCACTGGTGACCTGGTTTTCGGGCGTGAGCGGCTCGCCGGCCTTGATGTCGGCGGCGATGTAGAGCGAACGCCGGAAGCGCAGGGATGGCTTCTCGGCCCCGGTAGGACCGTATTGGACGACACCCAGCGCCTGCCAGGCGCGCTCGGTCTCGGTGACGAGGGCGGCCATCTCGTGGGGTTCCATGGAGAAGGTGCTGTCCACGCCGCCGTCGGCACGGCTGAGGGTAAAGTGCTTTTCGATGACCGTCGCGCCGAAGGCCACGGCGGCGATGCCGACACCGATGCCGTGGGTGTGGTCCGAGAGGCCGACCTCGCAGCCGAAGAGCTCGCGCAGGTGGGGGATGGTTCTCAGGTTGCTGTTCTGCGGGCTGGCCGGGTAGGTGCTGGTGCATTTGAGCAGCACGATGTCGTTGCAGCCGCCGTCGCGCAGGGTCCGCACGGTTTCGTCGAGCTCGGCGAGGGTGGCCATGCCGGTGGAGACGATGACCGGCTTGCCGGTAGCGGCGACCTTGCGGATCAGGGGGAGATCGGCGTTCTCGAAGGAGGCGATCTTGTAGCAAGGCGTGTCGAGCGCTTCGAGGAACTCGACTGAGGTGTCGTCGAACGGCGTACTGAACGCGATCAAGCCGAGCTCGCCGGCACGCGCGATGATGGGCGCGTGCCATTCCCACGGGGTGTAGGCGATCTGATAGAGATCGTGCAGGCTTTTGCCGTGCCAGAGGCTGCGTTCGTCGTCGATGAAGAACTCACCGGTCGCGAGCGGCAGGGTCATGGTGTCGGCGGTGTAGGTCTGGAGCTTGATGGCATGGGCGCCGCTGGCTGCGGCGGCCTCGACGATCTCGATGGCGCGTTCCAGGGATTGGTTGTG
>JAGYNF010000273.1 GCA_018400215.1 Cyanobium sp. M55B138
CACGGCATAGCCATAGCCCGCGTGCTCATCGAATCCTTGCATCTTGTTGACCATCTGCGCGAGTGTCTTGATCTCTTCCGGATAGTTCTTCTTCGAGGACCAATCACGCCAGCGGTCTTCCTTGGTAACGGGATCGAGCTTGCTCTTGCCGTAGCCAATACGCCATGGATCCGTTGCATACCCACTATCAATCACGCCGCCCGGCGCCTTGATCCTGCTTTCCGGGATATACTTCATCCGCTTAGCAGCGATATAGGGGTCCCATCCAAGAGATACGGCCTTTTTGAACCTGCTTAATTGCAGTTCGTAGCGTTGAACCTGCCTTTTAGTCGGTTGTTTGACAGGTGGCATGCGTGTTTTACGCTTGGGAACTTTGATCCCATAGTCACGTAAGATGTTTTCATCAGAAAGCTTACGTGCTCGGTCGGCTTCTTTAGGCGAAAGTCCTTTTGCCCTCACATAACGCCGTATGTACTTCTCGCGCTTGGCTTGGCGTTCCTTGGCGGTCATGATGGATCATCCATCTCAATGATCCTTCGAATCTCTTTCTGCATCACCTTTTTTGTATCCTGCATGTACTGACACAACCGGTCGATCGTTTTTGAAGATAGGTCGCGATACGCGAGCGCATCGGTCGAATCGAATCCTGCGTTTCGCAAGCGCTTATACCGTTCTTTTCGTTCTTGATCTCTGGTCATTTCTTTTCCTCCTCTTCCTTATCCTCATCAAATTGAATTTCACCCGCAACTTTGGCAAAAGCGGATAGTTTAGGCAATAAATCTTTCATCAATTCCATCCTGGAAATCGTGGGTAATGGGTTGCAACGTGGTTTCCTCGGTAAGGCATCCACGCGTTTTTTCTTGTTTGTTTCCAGTCGTTCACGCCACGCCTTCGCCCTCGTCCTGTAATCGGATATCACCATGGACAACGACAACCTGGCCGCCGTCGAGGCCATGGTGGGCCGGGCCCGGGCGGCGGGCCTGGAGCCGCGGGCCTCGGTGGAGCCCCTGGTGCACTACTGCCGCCACCACAGCGTCACCGAGGTGCCAGACCCCTACTACGGCGGCGCCCAGGGGTTCGAGCATGTGCTCGACCTGCTGGATGATGCCTGTGCTGGCCTGCTGGAGGCCCTGATCGCCCCCTAGGGCGACTGGGGGTCGGGCCAGGCCTCCTCGGGGACCCGCTGGCGGAACCGGTCCACCAGGGCCTGGATCACCGCCTCGATCGCCATGCCATCGGTCACCAGCTCCTCGGCATCGGCCGCCATGCACAGGGGCGCCACCGGCCGGCTGGCGTCGCGCTGATCCCGCTCAGCGATCTGCGCTTCCAACACCGCCAGCTCCGGCACGGCAAAGCCGCGTTGCTCCAGATCCAGGGCCCGCCGCCGGGCCCGCTCCGCCACGCTGGCCGTGAGAAACACCTTCAGTTCGGCATCGGGGAAGACGGCGGTGCCGATGTCCCGCCCTTCGGCCACCAGCCCTCCCCGCTGCCCCATGGCCTGCTGCTGGGCCGTGAGGGCCTCCCGCACACAGCCGTGGGCGGCCACCTGGGAGACCTGCCCGGTCACATCGGGGCTGCGGATCGCCTCCGTCACGTCGTGGCCATTGATCCGCACAAGTTGTTGGCCATCGGTTGCCGTGCTGAGCTGCAGATCGAGGCCCTGCAGGCAGCCAGCCACCGCCGCCCCATCGGCGGGGTCGACCCCTTCGCGCTGCACCCACCAGGTCACGGCCCGGTACATGGCCCCCGTATCCAGATACACCAGGCCCAGGCGCCGGGCGAAGGCCCGGGTCACGGTGCTTTTGCCGGCTCCGGCCGGTCCATCGATGGCAACGATCGGCGAGCGGCTCATCACAAAGGTGTGGTCGATCAGGCGGCTGGGGCCGCAGCGGATGGCCGCCGCCAGCAGGCCCAGCCCCTGGGGTTCGGGCAGTGGCTCCAGGGTATGGGCCGCCACCAGCTGGGCATACTCCACCACACAGCCGGCCGCCTCGAGCT
>JAGYNF010000274.1 GCA_018400215.1 Cyanobium sp. M55B138
GGCGGCGCCGGGTTCGGGCTCGGGCCAGGGGGCGGTGGCCAGGTCCGCCGCCGCCAGCCCCAGGGGCTGATCGGCCGGCAGTTGGTTCAGCAGGGCGGCCGGTAGCCCCAGGTCGAGCCGCTCCAGTTCGCCCACCCAGGCCAGGGCCTGGTCCTGCACCAGCCCTGTCTTGCGCAGGCCCAGGCTGTAGGTGTGGCGGGCGCAGGCGGCATGGCTGCCCAGGCATCGCCCCTGATCGGCGCACAGGCCGGTGGGCACGTCGATGGCCACCAGGCCGCCCGGCCGCAGCCGTTGCCGTTCCACCAGCAGGGCCAGTAGGGCCGGCTCGGGGGGGCGGCGTTGGCCGATGCCGAACAGGGCGTCGATCCAGAGGGCGGCGCCGGCCGGATCGGGCGGGGCCGCCAGGCTGGGGATGCCCAGCCAGCGGGCATGGCTGAGGTGGCTGGCGGTGAGTGGTTTGTGGCGCTCAAACGGGCTCCAGATCGCCACGGCGTAGCCGGCCAGGTGCAGCTCCCGGGCCACCACCAGTCCATCCCCGCCGTTGTGACCTGGCCCCACCAGGGCCACGGCGCCATGCCGTTCCAGCTCGTGACTGTGCTGGGCCAGCAGCCGCCGCACCACCGCCAGCGCCGCCTTCTCCATCAGGGCTTCCACCGGCAGGCCGCTGGCGAACAGCTGCTGTTCCAGGTTGGCCATCGCGGCACCGTTCACCAACAGGTGCGCGGCATCGCGGGCGGGCCAGCCAGGGGGCTGGCTGGCGGTCAGGCTGGAGGGGGAGCTGGAGGCCACAGGTCGGGAGGGTCCCGTCTCATGATGGACACCGTGGCGCCGTTGTCTGCTTCCTTGTCGGTTTTTCCCTCTCCAGCGGCCATGCGGCCCTCCAACTTGGCGGCCACCCCCGCCGGTGGGGCGGCATTGGAGCGGCTGCGGCGCTGGCCGGGGGAGCACCGGGTGGCGGTGGGCCTCTCCGGCGGGGTGGACAGCTCCCTCACCGCGGCCCTGCTGGTGGAGGCGGGCTGGCAGGTGGAGGGGCTCACCCTCTGGCTGATGAGCGGCAAGGGGGCCTGCTGCGCCGAGGGGCTGGTGGATGCGGCGGGGATCTGTGGGCAGCTGGGCGTGGAGCACCACGTGGTGGATTTCCGCGAGCACTTCAAGGAGCAGATCGTGGATTTCCTGGTGCAGGGCTATGGCGATGGCATCACGCCCCTGCCCTGCTCCCGCTGCAACCGGGAGGTGAAATTCCGGCCGATGCTGGCCTGGGCCGAGGCGGAGCGTGGCATCGGCCGCATCGCCACCGGCCACTACGCCCGGGTGGACCACGGCGAGCGGAGTGACAACGGCCGCCACCAGCTGCTGCGCGGTCTTGACCAGCACAAAGACCAGAGCTATTTCCTCTACGACCTGCCCCAGGAGGTGTTGGGCCGACTGGTGTTTCCCCTGGGGGAGCTCACCAAGGCCGACACCCGGGCGGAGGCAGCGCGCCATGGGCTGCGCACGGCCGAGAAACCCGAAAGCCAGGACCTCTGCCTGGCGGATCACCACGGTTCGATGAAGGCCTTCCTCGACACCTATCTGCCGCCGCGGCAGGGAGAGATCGTGTTGGCTGATGGCCGGGTGGTGGGGCAGCACGACGGCATCCAGCACTTCACCATCGGCCAGCGCAAGGGGCTGGGGGTGGCCTGGAGTGAGCCGTTGCATGTGGTGCGCCTCGATGGCGCCATGAACCGGGTGGTGGTGGCGCCCCGCCGGGAGGCCGCCCGCGGCGCGGCGGTGGTGGGTGCGGTGAACTGGGTGTCAATCGCGCCGCCGCAAGTGCCGATCGACGTGGAGGTGCAGGTGCGCTACCGCAGCGGCGCCGTGGCAGCGCGGTTGTTTCCCCTGCCGGCCACCGAGGCCGATGCGGCTGCGGGCCGCCCCCATCGCTGCCGGCTGGAGTTCCTGGAAGAGCAGTTTTCGATCACGCCGGGCCAGGCGGCGGTGT
>JAGYNF010000275.1 GCA_018400215.1 Cyanobium sp. M55B138
AGCAGCGTGCCCTCGCCCTCGCCGAAGCTGCAGCTCATGGCGACGGCGGCGGCAGTTCCAGGGCAATCGTGCCCAGCCGGCCACAGCGAAAGTCGTCGAGCAGCTTGGTGGCCATGCGCAGGCTGTCACCGCCGGTGTGGCGCTCGGCCACGGCCAGCAGCCAGCCCTCCAGGTCGGGAGCACCCGACGGCAGGGCCCCCACGGCAACGCCGTAGCGCTGTTGCGGCAGGCCCGCGGGCACACCAGCGGCCGGCACCGTCTCCAACAGCAGCAGCAGCTGGGCAAAGGCCAGGGCCGCCGCCTCGTTGTCGTAGGCCGCCTGGCCGATGTCATCGCACAGGGCCAGGCGCAGGGCGGCCTGCTGGTCGTCGAGCCGGGAGGGCAACACCCCGGGGGCATCGAGCAGGTCGAGGGCCTGGCCCAGCCGCACCCAGCGCAGGCTGCGGGTCACGCCGGCGCGGCGGGCGCTCTCCACCACCTTCTGACGCACCAACCGGTTGATCAGGGCCGACTTGCCCACATTGGGGAAGCCCAGCATCAGGGCCCGCACGGGCCGGGGCCGCATGCCGCGGCCGGCGCGGCGGGCGTTGAGGGCCTCACCACTGCGGATCGCCGCCTGCTGCAACTGCTTCACGCCGGTGCCCGCCTTGGCATCGCACCACCACACCGTTTGGCCCTGGCGGCGAAACCAGTCGCTCCACGCCTGCTGGGCCGCCAGGGGCAGCATGTCGCGCCGGTTGAGCACCAGCAGGTGCTGTTTGCCGGTGATCCAGCGCTGCAGATGGGGGTGGCCGGTGGCCATCGGAATGCGGGCATCGCGCACCTCGATCACCAGATCCACCTTGGCCAGGGCCTCGTGCAGGGCCTTCTCCGCCTTGGCGATGTGGCCTGGATACCACTGGATGGCGGGGGCGTTGACGCTCAGTTGGGCGGTGGGTTGAGCGGTGGGCACAGGCATCAGGGCACCACCAGCACGGGGCAGGGCGCCAGCTGGATCACCCGGGCCGCGGTGCTCTGCTGATCGCTCTCGATGGCAATGCCGCGGGTGCCCATCACGATCAGGTCGGCATTGATCTCATCGGCCACGTCGCCGATCACAAACGCGGGCTTGCCCGGTCGCTCGATCAGCTCACAGGTCACCCCGGCCTGCTCAAAGCTGCCCCGGGCCTGCTGCAACAGGGCGGCCACGGCGGCTTCGTCATCGCCCTCCACCACCACCGAGAGCACCACCAGACGGCTGCCGTATTGCTGCACCAGCTTGAGCGCCACGGCGGCCGTCTCCATGGCCTGGCGGCTGCGGTCGATCGGAAACAGAACGGTTTGGAACATGGCGGGTATGGCCAAAGGCCATCCGAGGGGGTGTGGCCCAGGGGCCCTGTGAATCCAGTCTGGCGGAGTGGTGCGGAAACGGACACCCGCCCGGGCTAAGCTCCGCCGCGTTTATCTGCCCTTACGAGCGACCCCCATGGCGAAGCGATCCCTGGCCAGCATCAGTGCTGATGAGCTGCGCGGCAAACGCGTGCTGGTACGGGTCGACTTCAACGTACCGCTCGACGACGCCGGCGCCATCACCGACGACACCCGCATCCGCGCCGCCCTACCCACCATCAACGATCTGGCCGGCAAGGGCGCCAAGGTGATCCTGGCCGCCCACTTCGGCCGTCCCAAGGGCCAGGTGAATGAGGCCATGCGCCTCACCCCCGTGGCCGCCCGCCTGGCCGAGCTGCTGGCCAAGCCGGTGGTGAAGACCGACAGCTGCATCGGCCCCGACGCCGAAGCCAAGGTGGCCGCCATGGCCGAGGGCGACGTGGTGCTGCTGGAGAACGTGCGCTTCTTCGCCGAGGAAGAGAAGAACGACCCCGGCTTTGCGGCCCAGCTCGCCGCCCTGGCCGATGTGTATGTGAACGATGCCTTCGGTGCCGCCCACCGGGCCCACGCCTCCACCGAGGGCGTCACCAAGGCCCTGAGCCCCAG
>JAGYNF010000276.1 GCA_018400215.1 Cyanobium sp. M55B138
TTGTGCACCAATAACGGGCTCCCGCTCCCGTCAGCGATAGACCATCCCGAAAGGCCGACGCGCACCACCAGGATCACCAGTTCGCTGCGTTGCCATTCGTAGACCACGCGGTAATGGCCCCGGCCGCAGACGACGACGAGCTGCGGGGCATGAGCCAACCGCTGCTGCGTCATGGCTGGGAGATCGCCTTCCAGCCCCAGCAAGCTGAAGCCAGCCACGACCGCCGCCGGCGCTATGCGTTGCAGATCCAGTATCTGAATGGCGATCGATCGCCTTCGCGTATTACGTTGGATTGATGGAGCTTGTCACCGTTTCCCCGAAGTACCAGGTCGTGATCCCCAAGCGGGTCCGTGAGCAGTTCGGCCTCAGCCCGGGCCAGCAGCTGCAGGTCATCGCCCTGCCGGGCCGAATTGAGCTGGTGCCAAGTCAACCGGCTTCGGCTCTGCGTGGTTTTCTGATTGGCGCCAACACCTTTCAACGCGAGGCCGACCGCCTGTGAGCGAAGCGAAAGCTGTTGTGGATTCCTCGGGCTGGATCGAGGTGTTCACCAACGGTCCTCTGGCGGAGCGGTTCATCGCTGTGCTGGATGCTGAAGCCGCTCTTGTAGTACCTGCCATCAGCATCCTGGAGGTGTTCAAGTGGGTGTTGCGTGAGCACAGCGAGGCCCAGGCCATCCAGGCAGTTGCTGTGATGCAGCGTGGCTTGGTTGTGGATCTCGACAGCCGGCTGGCAATCGCTGCAGCTCAACTCAGCCATGCGCTGCGGCTTCCGATGGCAGACAGCATCATCCTGGCGACAGCCAGAAGTCATCAGGCACGGCTATACACCATGGACAGTGACTTCCAGGACATGAACGACGTGGAACTGCTCTGTTGCAGCTGATGGGTCTCACCGTCGCCTTCGGCCGGCGCTTCTTGCTGCAGGTGCAGCCGGAGCCCCTACGATTTTGAGCAGACCACCCGCGATGTTCTGGAGGGGCTCCTGAGCAGCCAGGGCGCGACCACGACGGCGACCCGGTGCTGTCCGTGCATCTCAAGTTCCGGCTTGTGGAGCCCGGCATCAACCCACGTCTGCTCGGGGCCTCCGGCCCACTCGGCTGCGCCTCGTAGATGCAAGGAGCAGCTGCCGCCGAGATGGGGTCGAGCGCCACAGGCAAACGCATGCTTCGGCCAAGAATGCCGGATCCATTTGCTCCAAGCTCAGGGGCGGTCCATCAGCCTCAAGGCTCAACGCCAGCTGAGCGCCCCTCGCCGTTCCAGCAGCCCGCCGTTGTGGCGAGGGACCGACGGCGTCAGGTGTGCTGAGCGAGCCAGTTGGCCAGGTCGGTCGGGCCCTGGAAGTCGAGCAGGGCGTCCGCCAGGGCCTCCAGCTGCTCCAGCGGCAGGGCCTGGATGCGGGCGGTGGTGGCGTCTGTGAGGGGGCCGCAGCGGCGGCTGAGCTGACGCAGGGTGACCTTGGCCTCACCGCGTGCCTCGCCACGGGCTTCGCCGCGTGCCTCGCCCAGGCCAAAGATCTCTTGGTAAGCCCGGCTCTGCGTGAAATCTTCAACTGTGATGCCGCCCATGGCGCAGATCTCCTGGATGGGTCTGTCGTTGAACCTTGAAAGCAGGATAGCCGGGATCAATGGCAACACCTCAGCGGCCAAGGGGTCGGCGGCTGCCCGCTGGCGGAGGGCGTTGGCCAGGTTGCGCACCTGGGATTCTGGGGTCAGCAGCATGCTTAATGCCTGCGTCAGGGGTTCAATGGATGCGGTGCTGTTTTGGGGTTGAAGCTCAATCCACTGCACGCGGTGCTCAACGAACTCCCGCACCGGGGTGAGCACTCCGAAATTCAACTCACGGTTGGGGCAGATCACCACCACCCGCCAGTCGCGCTGCCAGCGCTCCTGCTGCAGAAATCGGGCCGATTCGGCGTAGAGGCGCAGCAGGAAGTTGGGGTCGGCGGCCATCTGAGCCTCGAGGATCACCGCCG
>JAGYNF010000277.1 GCA_018400215.1 Cyanobium sp. M55B138
TGGCACCGACGGTGGCTGTGAAGCTCTCGGCAATCGGGAACTGGTAGAAGAGGCGGTTGATGCCAACCACATCACCTGTCGCACCGACACCAGCATCTTCCTGGAAAGCAACTTCCAGGGCGGTATTGCCGTTGCCGAACACAGAGTTAGCAAAGTTGCCAGCACGCAGGGTGGTGCGCAGCAGATCCTTACCGGTGAAGCTGGTGTCGAAGTTCAGGCGAACGTCGTAATTAAAGGTGACGTTGTCCTGAATTCCAGTGTTGCCGGCGCCGCCCAGCACCATGGTGGCGATACCACTCAGCTTGGTGGTGGTGGAGAACTGGTTGGCTTCCAGCTCGCCCACTTTGGCCTCGAGGCCATCAACACGGCCCTTGAGGATGGCGAGTTCCTTTTCGAACTCGGCCATCAGGCGCTTGAGCTCGTCGGTCACTTCGGTGACGCGGTCGAGGCAGGCGTTCAGCAGAGCAGCAGCTTCGAAGCGGGTCATGGCCCGGCCACCCTTGTAGGTGCCATCGGGATAACCGGCCACGCAGCCGTAGCGCTCGATCAGGTTGGAGAGCGCTTGGTAGGCCCAGTCGGTGGGACGAACGTCCGAGAACTGGGAGATGCTGGTGACTTGCTCTTCACTGGCGTACTGGTTGACGCCAGCCAGGTTGACCTCAGCGGCGGTTGCGGCCACGGGGGCCAACAGACCAAGGGCCGCAGGGGCCACCAGCAGTTGCTGGAAAAGTTTCATGGGTGTTCCTCACACGAGATGGCGCAATGCGCCGCACACAGTTTCAGGGCTTATCACCCTTGGGGCCAGTCCCCCTGTGCCAGAGCGCACAATGGCCCGTCGGCATGGGCACGGCCAAAACGATGCCCCCGACAATCTGAGCTGTCCAGTTGGATCGCTCAGACTGTCGGGGGCTCTCGTCGGGTCCACGTTCGCCGCGGAACCATTTGATCAGGGTTCAGGTGCCGAAATCAGCCGGCGTTCTCCGCGATCAGCAGACCCTTGATGATGGAACAACTGGAATGCATGGGCACCTCCTCCTGGGGGGAATAGGGCCAGCTGGCAACGCCTACGACAACCGGCCCGAGGGCGGTCGCCACGTCACTGCTGACGGAACCCCACAACCTTAGGGGCGACGGCACAGGAGCGCTAACCCGGCTGGATCCCTACCCTCAGCTGCACAGTTCAGGAACGATCGCTGATGAACTCCACCGGGCTGAGCCAGCGGCATTGGACCTTCCCGGCCCGCAACCGCAAAGCCCGACTGCGGCGCTGGATCCACGGGGCCCTGGAGAGCCTTGTTTGTCGTTTTGCCATCCATGGCGACCGGCCGGTGTTTGCCGCGGAGCAGTTCAGCTGGATTGGGGATGTGGAGGCCCACTGGCCCCTGGTGCGGGCAGAACTGGATGGGGTGATGGCTTGCCGGGAAGCCATGCCCAACTTTCAGGACATCCTGAGGGCAGTGGGCAGCATTCAAAAAGACGACCACTGGAAAACCTTCTTTCTCAAGGGCGTCGGCATGAACTGCAGCGAGAATGCCCGGCGCTGCCCCGAAACGATGCGGGTGCTGGCCGCAATTCCCGGCTGCACCACCGCCTTCTTCTCGATCCTTTCCCCGGGGAAACAGATCCCGCCTCACCGGGGCGCCTGGGCCGGGGTGCTGCGGCTGCACCTGGCACTGATGGTGCCGGAACCTCGGGATCAATGCCGCATCCGCATTGCCGACCAGCTGCACACCTGGCAGGAGGGCCGCTGCCTGGTGTTCGACGACACCTACAACCACCAGGTGTGGAACGACACCGACGGCTACCGGGTGGTGCTGTTCGTTGACTTTGCACGCCCGCTGCGCTGGCCGCTGTGCAGCCTGAATGCCTGGCTGCTGAACCTGGCAGCCCTCGCCCCTCTTCTGCGGGAGGCCAATGCCAAGCAGGAGGCGGCTGAGCGCACGTTCTGGAAGCGGATGGCGGCGGCGG
>JAGYNF010000278.1 GCA_018400215.1 Cyanobium sp. M55B138
CACCTGCAGGCGCTCCTCCAGGCCGGCCTTGGCCACTTGATGCAGAAACACCCCCTCGGCGGCGGGGGATCGGCAGATGTTGCCGAGGCACACAAACAACACGCGCTTATCAGGGTTCATGGCTGGCCGAGGCGTGTCAGGGCCAACCTGGCGCGCAGGCTCACCACCGGCGGGTTGGCTTCCTCTGCCTGGGTGAGCGCCACCAACCCCTGGTGCAGGTGCACCAGGCTGGCTCCATCGGGCTCCAGGGCTGGAGCGAGTGCCTCCAGCCCCACCGCCACCGCGTAGCGCACCACCCACTCACCGTCGCTGGTGGCCGCCAGCAGGGCCTCCAGACAGCGCTCCAGCACCTCGCGGCGCTGCGCCGGCTCCAGGCCGTCCAGCAGCAGATTGCCCAGCCCCCGGGCCGCGGCGCGCCGCACGCTGGCCGCCACGTCGGTGCCGAGGGCATCCACCAGCAGATCGAGCCCGCGCACATCGCCGATGCCGGCCAGGGCCCGCACGGCCCAGGCCCGGGCGCCGTAGTTCTCAGGATCGAGCTGCAGCAGGGGGGGCACCGCCGCCTGTCCCAGGCCGATCAAGCCCTCCACTGCGGCCACCGCGGCTCCGGGATTGTTGAAGCCCAGCACCTCCACCAGGGCCGGAGCGACGGCCGCCTCCCCGCAGCTGGCCAGCTGGCGGGTGGCCAGCAGCAGTTCCTGGCTGCTGCTGGCCCGATGCAGGTTCTGGATCAGCAGCTCGGTGGTCACAGCAGCTCATCCATGCAGGCCAGCAGCACCGCGTCGCCGGGTTCGCCGCTGCCCTGTTCCACCAGGCCCTTGAGGGCCATCAGCTTGAGGCTGTTTTCGGCGAGGGTGCGGCGAATCGGTTCGAGGGCCGGCCGCCAGCCCGCGGCACCCAGATCCATCAGGGCGGCCCGGCGCACCTGCAGTTGGGGATGGTCGAGCAAGGCCACCAGCAGCTCCCCCCAGCGGGCTTCGCCGCTGAGGCGCAACAGGGCGCGGGCCGCGGCGCTGCGAATCAGGGGGCGCTCGTGGTCCACGTAGGGCTCCACCACCGCCAACACGCTGGCTGAGCCGCAGCCGATGTCCCCCAGGGCCTCCAGCAGGGCCTCGCAGGGTTCCATCAGGCGTGGCGTGCCTGCCCGGATCGCCCCGGCCTGCTGGGGACCACTGGCCAGGAGCCGGCAGATCGGCGCCACGGCCTGCTCAGCCCCCAGCTCGCCCAGGGCCCGGGCTGCCGCTTCGCGCAGGCCGTCATCGGGGTCGTCCAGCACCGCCAGCAGGTCGTCGATGGCCTGGCGTCCGGCCGGCCCCAGCTTGCCCAGGGCCCGGGCGGCGTTGCGGGCCACGGCGTTCTCCTCCACGCCGGCGCCCGGATCGCGGGGGCGGCGCTGGCGCAGGGCCCCAATCAGCAGGGGCACAGCATCGGGGTGCTGGCAGCGCATCCTGCCCAGCCACCAGGCGGCGTAATACTGCTGGGAGGGGTCGTCCGCCTGCATCAGGCGTGCCAACGCCTCGGCCTCTGTGATCGGTGTGCCGATGGGTGTGCCGATCGCTGCTTCGGCCTGCTGGCCGTGCGGAGCCGCCATGCTGACCCTGCAAACTGACGCGGTTCGATGATCGCAGGTCGTTGGTTCAGCCGCCTCCGCCCGGGTACCAATCCACGCAGCCTTTCCATTAAAAAACCTCCCTTGCGGGAGGTGAAAGCAGCCAGGGGCCGACTCGTGAATCGCCAGGAGCGGATCAGACGAGGGCGGTGATGGCGTAGTCGATGTAGTTGTTGGCAATCACGCCGGGGTCGCCGGAGATGCCGTGGTTGGCCTTGATGTAGTTCAGGGCCTCCACATACCAGGAGGGGGAGAGTTCGAAAGCGCGGTTGATCTCATCGAGACCGGCGATCAGATACTCATCCATGGGGCCGGTGCCCCCAGCGCCTGTTCGATCGTGGCCAGGGCCACGGCA
>JAGYNF010000279.1 GCA_018400215.1 Cyanobium sp. M55B138
GGAAGGTGCGCACAGCGGATTAGCACCGGAAGGTGCGCAAAGCGGACTAGCACCGGAAGGTGCGCCTAGCGGATTAGCACCGGAAGGTGCGCAAAGCGGATTAGCACCGGAAGGTGCGCAAAGCGGTGCAGAGCCCACCGGCACTGACTTCCAGGCGATGACCAAGGCCCAGATCATTGAGCACTGCCAGAGCCTCTATGGGGTGGAGCTCGATGGCAGCCAGACCAAAGCGGAACTGGTGGAGCAGGCCACGGCCCTTGAGGCCCAGACCCTCGATGACCTCTTGCTTTGAGCGGAGCTGCTGCCCCATGACCTGCCCATTGCCGCAGAGCGCAGCTCGCGGAACAACGCGCACTCCTGCAATCAGCAGCAGCGGCATCAGCGCCCAGCTGATCCGCCTGCTGCCGCCCCTGGGCTGTCCAGGTGAGCCGGTGTGGGTGCCGCCCAATGAGGTGAAACGCTGGGAGCAGCTCGGTTTTATGCGGGCGCCGATCCCAGCTGCTGATCTGGAGTTGTGCTGGAACCCAGCAGGCCGCGAGTCGGGTGGGCTGATTCCTGTTGAGCTGCTGCTCAACCCACGCCTGACCCCACCCAATGCGGTGACGGTCGATTGGGGTGATGGCACGGTGGACACCCTGCCCTGGCCAGGGTGTGGGGACGGCAATGCCAGGTTGCGGCATGGCTATGCCAGCCGCACCAGCTACACCGTCACAACAGAGCTGAGCGGTTCTGGTCTGACAGCTGAGCTGTTGGTGGGCCTGGCGGGCTGCTCGATTTGGACGCCTGAGCTCCCCACCCCGCCCGCTGGTGGTGGTGGCACGACGCCTGGCCCCATGTTGCCCCTGATTCCGGGTGCTGGACTCTCGGGTGCTGCCTACGACGGCAACAGCAGCCAGCAGTGGAACCTGCAGGTGTGGGCTGGCGGCAACGCAACTGGTGGGGTGCCGCCAGCTGATGGCAGCAGCAGCGCCTTCCTGTGCGCTGATGGCAGCTGGTCTATCCCCTCAGGTGGCACGCACTGGTTCAACGGTGATGGACCGCCACCAGAAGGAGTTGCACCGCGAGGTGCGCTCAACGCAAGCGAAAGGGATGCGCATCATGCCCAGCCTGGTGATTACTACCTCGATGGGTTGAGCGGTGTGTTCTATGTGCTGGAGGATTGAGCGATGACCTGGAGCCCAGTCACAAATCTGGTTGGTCCGCCAGGGGCGCAGGGGCCGCCTGGGGAGATTGGCCCGCCAGGGGAAGGCGGAGCAACGGGAGAGCCGGGCCCGGCTGGTGCGGCCTGCAACACCGACTTTCGTGTGGAAGCAGGCGTGCCCCAGTTCTACCTGGCGGCAGAAGACCGCTGGGTGAACCTCTGCCTTGCTTGATGGATGGCTTGGAATAAGACCTCGAACATTGCAGGGGCCCCAGGACCTTCTGGCCCCATGGGTGCTGCTGGGGCGCCGGGCCCAGTTGGACCACCGGGACCGCCTGGGCCAGATGCCACCAGCGACTTCCGCGTGCAAGCAGGCATTCCCCAGTGCTATCTGCCGGAGCAGGGACTGTGGGTGGATCTCTGTGTTGAGCCGGAGGTATGGCGTGGCGGAATCATCAGGTCCACCTTTCCCAATGAAAGCGGGCCCGCTGAAACTCCCTCCAACTTCCCCCTGGGTGAGCAGTTCTTTGGCGTGTCGTTCGAGCATTTCTGGGGGTACGACCCGAACGAGCCACCGTGGCGGGGACTGCCGGCTTGCATCTTGAACTGGATGGGCACCCCCGAGGGGCCTGGAACAGTGACTGATTACATCCAGGCTTTGTTCTTTGAGAAGCCTGATGGCACTTTTTTGGAGGTGCGCCGTGATAGCAGCTGGACTTTTGTTGCCGATGGTATTCACACCAATATGGTGGGCCTGAAGCTGCCAGATCACTTCATCCCTGCTGATGCATTCATCTGGAGCAGCAATGAAGAGCAAT
>JAGYNF010000028.1 GCA_018400215.1 Cyanobium sp. M55B138
GCACGGTGTGCGAGAGCGCTCGGAAGCCCAGCTGCAGCAGCAGCGATGCGGCCGCTGGGTTGGCGTCAGGGGCATCGATCAGCACCACGCCTGGGTGGCGGTTGATCAGGCCCCGCAGCAGTTGGGTCGCCAGGCTGGGGCTGTCGGCCAGCAGCGGGCCAATCCGCCAGCCCGCGCCGTGGTGCAGCAGGCAGGGGCGGATCCGGCCGAAGCCATGGCATTGGCCCCCGGTGTCGATCAGGGCCAGCACGGTGCCGGCCGGGTGCTGGAGCCAGTCGGCCAGGAAGTGCGGTCTGGGGCTGGGTTCGCGTTGCCCGTCGTAGATCTGCACCGCAGCCGTGGGGATGGCCGCGCCCTCCAGCAACGCCAGCCGATCGCCCCGATCTTTAATCAGGTCTTCGCTGCTGGCGTCGCCGGGTGTTTCGGCGTGGATCAACTGCCAGCGGGTGGTCGGCGAGGCTGGCTGAAATCCCCAGCTGGCGTAGTCATCAACCCGATCTGGGGCGGCCTCCAGGCCGATGCAGGGCAGATCCGCCAGGTGCGCGAGGGCGTGGCGCCACAGCGCCACGCCAAACCCCTTGCCCCGCTGGCTGGGGGTCACCAGGAACAGGCCCAGGAAGCCGTAGGCCGCGTTGTACCGCACCCCGGCGATGCACCCCACCGGCTCCTGCCCCAGCCAGCCCAGCCACAACCCCTGGCGGTCGGTGTGGCGATAGATCTCCACATCGCCGCTGCCGGGGGTGAACCCCTCGGCCCGGGCCCAGGCGGTCACCACCCCGATGTGGTGGCGGGCGAGGGGCCGGATCTGCAGGCCCTGGTTCCCCTGCGCTGCCGCCATGGGTTGGGTTTGGCCTGGATCTGCCCCTGGATCGTGCGCGCCCAACCGATAATTCACAGCACCACCCCTGCATAGGCCGGCCCCATCCCCGTGCCATCCCCCATGCCACCTCTCCCTGACATCACGCCCATCGCGGCAGCAGCGTCGTGATCCAACTGTTGGCCCTGGCGGTGTTGGTGGCGCTGCTGGCCTTTTTTGCCGCCGGCGAGATGGCCCTGATCCAGCTGCGGCCCAGCCGGGTGCATCAGCTGGTGGAGGCCGGGGAGCCTGGCGCCGAGGCGGTCGCCAAATTGCAGCGCCGGCTGCGGCGGGCCCTGGTGGCCACCCAGCTGGGCATGGTGTTGGCCCTGGTGGCGATGGGCTGGGCGGCCCGGGGCCTGGCGGAACGGCTTGGTCTGGCGGCGGCGGCGGCTCTGCCGCAAGCCGCTCTGCCGCAAGCCGTGGTGGATCTGGCGGTGTTTGTGCTGCTGGTGCTGGTGGCCAGCCTGGTGGGAGCCCTGGCCCCGAAGGCCTGGGTGTTACATCGCCCCGAGCGGTCGGCGCTGGTGCTGGCACCGCTGCTGGATGCCCTCAGCCGCAGCCTCTCCCCCCTGCTCTGTCTGGTGGAGCGCCTGGCCGGCGTCTGGCTGCAGCTGTTGGGACTGCCGCGCAACTGGGATGAATTGGTGCCGGCGCTCTCCGCCGGCGAGCTGGAGAGCCTGATTGAGAGTGGCAGCGTCACCGGGCTGATGCCGGATGAACGCAACATCCTCGAGGGTGTCTTTTCCCTGCGCGACACCCTGGTGCGGGAGGTGATGGTGCCCCGCTCCGGCATGGTCACCCTGGCGGAGGAGGTCACCTTTGCCGAGCTGATGCGGGCGGTGCGCGACACGGCCCACGCCCGCTTTCCCGTGATTGGCAGCTCCCTGGATGAGGTGCTGGGCCTGCTCGACCTCCGGCATCTGGCCGATCCGATCGCCCGGGGCCTGCTGCAGGCCGACTCCCCGTTGCAGCCCTACATCCGCCCGGTCACCCGGGTGCAGGAGAGCACGCCGCTGGCCGACCTGCTGCCCCTGATCCGCAGTGGTCAGCCCCTGCTGGTGGTGGTGGATGAACACGGCGGCACCGAGGGGCTGGTGACCGTGGCCGATCTCACCAGCGAAATCGTCGGGGACGATGGGGATCCCTTGGAACCCGACAACGACCTGATCCGCCTGGATGGGAGCTGCTGGTCTGTGGCGGGCGATCTGGAGATCGTTGAGCTCAATCGCCAGTTGCCCCTGCAGCTCCCCGAGGCGGAGGGCCACCACACCCTGGCCGGGTTCGTGCTGGAGCGGCTCCAGCACATTCCCGCCCCCGGTGAAGGGTTGCGCTGGAAGGGCTACCAGTTCCACATCCTGGCCATGGATGGCCCCCGCATCGACCGGGTGCAGATTGAACAGCGGCCAGGTTCTGAGCCTTGATTCGGCCGAGTCAGCGGGCCCGAGCCACGGCCCATCCAGCCCTCACGGATAATGACGCAGTTTGCGTGCCCCCGCCATGAACCCGGTTCGCGTGGGGGTCATCGGGATCGGCAACATGGGCTGGCACCACGCCCGGGTTCTCAGCCTGATCAAGGATGCGGTTTTGGTGGGGGTGGCCGATCCCGATCCCGAGCGGGGGCGCCTGGCGATGGAGCAGTTCGGCTGCAGCTGGTATGCCTCCTTCGATGCGCTGTTGCCCCAGGTGGATGCCGTCTGCATCGCCGTGCCCACCCTGCTGCACCATCGGGTGGGGCTGGCCTGCCTGCAGGCGGGGCGCCATGTGCTGATTGAGAAGCCGATTGCCGCCAGTCAGGAGGAGGCCCTGGAGCTGATTGCCGCTGCTGAACGGGCCGGCGTGCTGTTGCAGGTGGGCCACATCGAGCGCTTCAATCCCGCCTTCCGCGAATTGCTCAAGGTGGTGGCGAACGAGGAGGTGGTGGTGCTGGAGGCCCGCCGCCACAGCCCCAACCCCGACCGCGCCAACGATGTGTCGGTGGTGCTGGATCTGATGATCCACGACATTGATCTGGTGCTGGAGCTGGCGGGGGCGCCGGTGGTGCGCCTGGCGGCGGCCGGCGGCCGCAGTGCCGAGGGCCCGATCGACTACGTCAATGCCACCCTGGCCTTTGCCAATGGGGTGGTCGCCAGCCTCACGGCCAGCAAGATGGCCCACCGCAAGATCCGCAGCCTCAGTGCCCACTGCCGGGACAGCCTGGTGGAGACGGATTTTCTCAACCGCACCCTGCACATTCATCGGCGTGCACACCAGTCGGTGAGCGCCGACCACGGCGAGCTGGTCTACCGCTCTGATGGGGTGATCGAGGAGGTGAGTACCACCTCGATTGAGCCGCTCTACGCGGAGCTGGAACACTTCCTGGCCTGTGTGCGCGGTGAGGAGTCACCGGCGGTGGATGGTCTGCAGGCGTCGCGGGCCCTGCTGTTGGCCGACCTGATCGAGCAGTGCGTCGAGCAGCCCAGCCTGTGCATGAGCCTGGATCAGCCGATCTGACTCAACTCCCGTAGGGCCTGGAGCTGCCAGCGGCGGCAGTCGGCTGGAGAGGCCCGATAGAAGCGATCCCAGGCCGCCGCCTTGTGCTGGCTGTAGTCCTCGCTTGGCACGTGCGGATGGTGCAGCTGCCAGCCCACCCGCACGGCATGGCCGATCAC
Source organism: Cyanobium sp. M55B138 (assembly GCA_018400215.1). Lineage (GTDB taxonomy): Bacteria > Cyanobacteriota > Cyanobacteriia > PCC-6307 > Cyanobiaceae > NIES-981. The sequence continues at coordinate 3,508 of JAGYNF010000028.1, forward strand.
CACGTCGAGGGCCAGATCATCCTCAAAGCGCACCCGGGGATTGGCCTCCACGAAGGCCATCAGGGTGATCAGGGTTTCGCTGCAGAGCTGCCGGTATTCCGGGGCCTCGATCTTGCTGAGCAGATGCTCCACCAGGGAGGCAAAGTTGCGCTCTCCTGCCGTCTTCTCGCTGAGCAGCGGGCCGCTCTCCAGCCGGTTGCGCTTCTCGAGTTTGTCGCCGATCACGATGCCGCGGCAGTGGTGCAGCAGCCCCCATACACCGGCATAGAAGTCGCGCGGCACCCGCCCCAGGGCGCCCATGCGCCGGCGGTGCTGCAGCCAGCATTCGCCCCGCTGCAGCTCCTCCAGCGGGTCGGGCACGCTCCAGCGCACGCGGCCGCGCACGTGCAGTTGTTCCTTGCGTTGCAGCGCGGCCTTGGCATGCTCCACATCGGCGAGCACCGCCCGCAGCCGCCGCCGGATGGCATGGGGGGGCTGCTGGCAGAGGTGCTCGAAGGCATCGATGGGATGGAGATCGGCCTCGCTGGCCAGTTCACTGGTGAGCAGGAGTAGCAGTTGTCCCAACTGGAGGGTGAGGCTGCCGCTCAGCAGGCTGGGTTCGTGGCGGGCCAGTCCATCGAGGGCCAGCAGCACTTCCTGTTGCAGCATCCACTCGCGGCCGTCCTCACCGCTGAAGCGCTGGATCATGGCGGCGATCGTGGCGCTGTCCTGCGGGGCACTGATCAGGGAGTCGGCGGTGTAGTTGCGGCCCACCACCACCTGCTTCTGGCGCACCAGCAGGTCGGTGAGGGCATCCTCCAGCTGGGGGTGCACCAGCTCCAGCTGGCCGGCCATGCGCCGCACCACGTCCCAGTCGGTGGCGGCGAGGGCCCGGCGGTACACCTCCTCCAGCAGGTTGCGCAGGGGCACCGGCTCCCCCGGCTCCGGACCCTGCAGCAGGGCGCCGCTGCCCAGGCGCCTGCCCAGCTGTTCCAGCACTTCGGCCTGCTCGGTGAGGGATGTGCTGCACCACAGCCGGTCGGCCAGCTCACCGATGCTGAGCTCCTGGCGCTCCAGTTCCAGTTCTTCGGCGGCGGAGAGCGGCGCCCGGTGCTGGCTGGCCTGCAGGGGGATGGGGGGAGCGGCGGCGGCGGCCGTGGCGGCCGTGGTGCCGGCCGGTAGGTCCACCCAGGCCGCCAGGTCGCCCAGGTCGGCGAGGGGGGCGAGGTGCACGGCAACCCCATCGACTTCGCCGCTGCGTAGCTGCTCCCCCAGGGCCAGGAAGGCATCCGGTTTGGCGTGGAAGGCGGCCGGGGCGATCGGGATCAGCAGCAGGGGGGACCCCTGGCCCCGCCAGTGCCGCTGCAGCAGCCGCAATTCGGCCACCACGGCATCCACCAGCTGTTCCGGGTCGTCGGCGAGATAGAAGGTGCCCTCCTCCAGTACCGCCGGCAGGAAGGCCAGGCGCTCTTCTCCCGGGCACGGGTTGCCGGCATCCCGCAGGGGACGGCGGTAGAGCCGGGCGGTGGCCAGGGTCTCCATGCGGGAGGGCGGATGGCCGCTGAGGGCCAGCTTTGGGTTGGCGCCCACCTGGCTCAGACAGGTGGCCAGCTGCTGGGAGCTGCCGATCTGGATAGCCTCGCCACAGCAGGGCAGGCCCCATTGGCTCAGCGCGGCCTCCACGGTGGCATCGCCGGGCACCAGGGCCACCAGCACCTGGTCGGCCCCGAGGGGGGCCGGCAGCCGGCGGCCACTGGGATCGAGATCGGCCGGGCTGATCAGACCGGCCAGCAGCAGATCACCCAGCCAGGTGAGGCTCTGGGTCCACAGCAGCGGCACGTTGTCGTTGGCGGCCCGGGGCTGGCTGCCCGGCTGCCGGCGCTCCGCCGTCACGGCCCCCTCGGGCACCAGGTAGAGCTCGGGCAGCAGGGCAACCCCATCCACGCTCACACTGGCGCTGGCCAGTCGCTGCCGCCACGCGAGGGCTTCCTGCCAGCGTTCTTCACAGCAGGCGGTGATCAGTTCGTAGGCCCAGAACAGGGGCCACTCGCACTCGATGTGCTCGAACTGTGCCAGCTCCTCCCGCTCGTAGTGGAGGCGGGTGTGGTCTTCGACCACGGTCTGGTGGCCATCCCGGCGGAAGCGCTTGTAGCCATAGCCGCCGCCCAGCTGGTCGCGGATCTTGCGGCGGGTGCGCTCCGCCAGCTGGGCATCCTCCACGGCCCAGGCCGGATAGCCGATCACCGAGAGGCAGGCCGCATCCACCTCCTTGCTGGCCGATTCCCGCGGCAGCAGGGCCCACAGGGCCCGGCGCAGGCGCACGATCGCATCGTGGGGAATCACCAGACAGCAGCTGCCATCGCCGTGGGGGCCGTAGAGATCCAGGCCCTCCAGCGATTCCAGGGCCGCCTTCACCAGGCCGATCGAGCTGGCGTTGCGCTCCGGCAGGCCGTGGTTGCCCTTGTCACCCCGTTCCCAGATGCCGTAATCCGGGATCCGGTAGGCCTGGGCCACGTAGTACACCAGGTTCTGCACGAAGTCGCGCTCATGGCTGGAGTGCACCACCACCAGGCCGGCGCGGGTGAGTTGGGCCAGCTGCAGCAGGAACAGGCCGGTGGCATCGAGCTGCAGGTGCCCCCAGCCGTCATCGGCCACCACCGGGTTGCCGCTGCCGGTGTCGAACTTGGCGTGGATCGCGTCCAGGCGGTGCAGGCTGTGCTTGAAGCGCTCCACCTTGGTGGCCTGGCGCACCATGGCGTTCATCAGGCCACGCATCAGCTGCAGCACCCGCTGCTCCAACTCGAACACCCGGCGGCTGGCACCGTTCAGGCGCCGATGGGCCAGGGCCAGGCCCCACACGCACTGGATGGAGTACACGCAGTCGCGCACCCAGGCGTCGCCGTAGTTGCCATGCACCGTGTTGGCGGTGCTGGCGGGCAGCAGGCCGGTGATCGGATGCTGGCGGCTGAGCACCACCGCGTCGATCTGGCGATCGAGGTCCTGCAGCAGCGCCCAGGCCTGGTCCGGATCGCTCAGGGCCGTCAGCTCTGGAGCGCGGGCCATCTCGGAACGCGGCATGGGCAAGGGGGGCGCCAGCCATAGATTCTCTCCCGCAGCGGCACCGCCCCATGGCAACAATGGCAACGGATGTGCTGGGCGTGCCGGTGCATGTCTGCGATGACGTCTTCACCGCCTCCCTGCACCTGCGCCAGCAGGGTGGGGGCCAGATCGTGACCCTCAACGCTGAAATGACGATGGCGGCCCTGGCCCAGCCCGCGCTGGGCCGGGCGATTGCATCAGCCCAGCTGGTGATTCCCGATGGGGCCGGGGTGGTGTGGGCCCTGGGACGCCAGGGCTTGCGGGTGCGGCGCAGTCCGGGCATCGAGCTGGCCTGGCGGCTGCTGCAGCATGGGGCCGTCGCCCACTGGCGGGTGGCCCTGGTGGGGGGCACGCCGGCGGTGATGGATGGCTTGTTGCAGCGCCTCCAGGCGCTTGTGCCCCAGCTGCAGCTGGTGTTCACGGCCCATGGCTACCAGCCGCCGGAGGCCTGGCCCCAGCTCGAGCGCAGCCTGCTGGCCGCCCAGCCCGACCTGGTGCTGGTGGCCCTGGGCGTTCCCCGCCAGGAAACCTGGATTGCCGATCTGCCTGGCCGCAGCGCCGGCCTGTGGATGGGGGTGGGCGGCAGCTTTGACGTGTGGGCCGGCATCAAAAAAAGGGCGCCCGGTTGGATGGGAGCCCTGCAGATCGAATGGTTGTATCGCCTGGTTCAGGAACCCACCCGCTGGCGCCGGATGTTGGCCCTACCGGCGTTTGCCTGGGCCGTGCTGCGGCAGCCGAGGGCCTCCAGCCCAGCCAAATCCCCCTCAGCGAAATCCCACTGAGGCCTGCCACACAAAGGCCAGCAAGAGGAAGAAAAAGGGAATGATCGGCAGGATGTCCACCAGGGGGGCGAAGGCCTGGTAGGCCTCCGGCAACTGGGCCAGGGTGTGCAGGGCGTAGGCGGCCATCCCGGAACTCACATGTCGCGTAAATCGGACGCTACCACGTGTGCGCGGCGGGGGAGCCGGGATCCCAGGGAGCGAAATCCTCTGCAAAACAGCCATCCCGAATCGCCTGGCCCATCGCCGTGGTGAAGCGCACCAATTGGGTGATGTTGTGCAGGCTGAGCAGGATCTTGCCGAGCATCTCCTCGGCCTTGATCAGGTGGTGCAGGTAGGCCCGGCTGTGGTGCTGGCAGGCGGGGCAGGGGCAGCTGGCATCGAGCGGTGTGTGGTCGTGGCGGAAGCGGGCATTCTTGAGATTCCAGCGCTCCCCCCCCACCAGGGCAGCGCCGTGGCGGCCCAGCCGGGTGGGCAGCACGCAGTCGAACAGGTCGAAGCCCTGGGCCACGGCCACCGCCATCTCCCGCAGACTGCCCACGCCCATCAGGTAGTGGGGCACCGCCTCCGGCAAGAGGGGCCCCAGTTGACGCACGATCCGGTGCATCTCATCCACCGGCTCGCCCACGCTCACCCCCCCCACGGCGATGCCCGGCAGGTTCATCGAGGCCACCACCTGGGCCGATTCGGCGCGCAGATGGGGGAAGCAGCCCCCCTGCACGATGCCGAACAGGGCCTGATCCGTGCGGCTGTGGCTGCTGATGCAGCGCTCCAGCCAGCGGTGGGTGCGGCGGCAGGCGGTGGCCACATCGGCCTCGCTGGCCGGATAGGGGGGGCACTGGTCGAAGGCCATGGCCACATCGGCGCCCAGGGCCATCTGGATCGCCATCGAGCGCTCGGGGGTGAGCGCGATGCGGGCGCCGTCCCGGGGGGAGCGAAACACCACGCCCTCGTCGTCGATGCGGTTGATGGCGCCGAGGCTGAACACCTGGAAGCCGCCGGAATCGGTGAGCAGGGGCCCCTGCCAGCCCATGAAGCGGTGCAGCCCTCCGCCTTCGGCCACGATCGCCTCCCCCGGCTGCAGGTGCAGGTGGTAGGTGTTGGCCAGCACCATCTGGGCTTGGGTGTGGCGCAGCTGGGTTGGCGTGACCCCTTTCACCGTCGCCAGCGTGCCCACCGGCATGAAGCGGGGGGTGTCGACGATCCCGTGGGGCGTGGCAAAGCAGCCGCAGCGGGCCCGGGTGTGGGGGCACCGGGCTGAGATCTGGAAGTGAAAGTGGGCTGGGCTGGGCGGCTGGTCGCTCCCCTGGTAGGGAAGCGGGCCAGGCCCCTGGGATGAAAAGCTGATGGGGCCGCAGTGGTGCTGCGTCAACGCTAGAGGCCATCTGGATCGTTCCTCCGCCCCTTCCCCCGGTGTCCCTCCCCCCGGTGCACCGGTCCCGCAGCGCGGTCTGCGGGCGCCGAGCTGGCTGCGCGACCTGGCCGGTGCCTGGATCTTCTACTCCGTGCTGCCGGCCTGGCCATGGGTGGCGCCGCGCTTCGAGCGGATCGCCCGTTTTGCCCCGTTGATCGGCCTGGTGCTGGGGGGGCTGCAGGCCCTGCTGTGGCTGGTCACCGCCGCATGGTTGCCGGGCGCGGCGCGGCTGGCGTTGGTGATGGCCCTGGCCCTGGCCCTCAGTGGCGGCCTGCACCACGATGGGGCCCTCGATACCGCCGATGGGCTGGCGGCCGGCCCCCAGCCAGCCACCCGCCTGAAGGCCATGGCCGACAGCCGGGTGGGGGCGGCGGCCGTCCTGGCGGCCCTGCAGTTGGCCCTGGTGCGCGGTGCAGCCCTGGCCTGCCTGCTGGCGCCGCCGCCGCTGCTGGGGGGCGTCGCCCTGGTGAGCGCGGCCTTTTGGGGCCGCGTGTCGCCGCTGCTGGCCATGCAGGCCTACCCCTATCTGCGACCCGACGGCAGCGCCGCCTTCCATCGCGCCCACTGGCGTGGCCTGGGCAGGGAACTGCAGCCGGCCCTGCTCGCCACCGCCGGCCTGGGCGGTCTGGCCCTCGCCCTGGGCTGGCCCCCTGGGGCGGGCTTGTGGGTCCTGCTGGGGCTGGTGCCGTGCCTGGCCGTGCCGTGGTGGTTGGGGCGGCGGCTGGGGGGGCACAGCGGCGATAGCTATGGCGCCTGCGTGGAGTGGGTGGAGGCCCTGGCCCTGTTGCTCATGGGCCTGGTGGTGCGCTGGCCGGCAGCCTGAGCAGGAAGGCATTGCCCTGCTCGGGCAGGGTTGGCGCCACGCTGCTGGGGCGGGTCGCCAGGCGCAGATCACCGCCCAGGCGCTGGGCCAGTTGCCGTGCCAGGGCCAGGCCGAGGCCCGATCCCGGTTGATCGGTGTTGTTGTGCCCCCGTGCCCCGGGCTCGAAGATGCGCTCCTGCTCGGCGGTGGCGATCGGCTCTCCGCCATCCCACACGCAGAGCTCCCAGCCCCCGCTGGCCATGGGGGCGACGTGCAGGCCCACCGCGGCCCCCGGGGGGCTGTAGCGGAAGGCGTTTTCCAGCAGGTTGGCCAGGATTTCCGCCACGGCGCCCGCATCGCCGCACCAGTGGGGCCATTGCTGGGGGCCGTGCCAGGGGCGGCCCTGCAGCGCCGCGGTGGCGGCGGCCCGCTGCAGCAGCGGGGCCAGCAACGGCTCCAGGGCCTGGTCGCCCTGGTCGCCCAGGCTCGGTGGCAGCAGCAGGGGGGCGCTGTTATCCCCGGGGCTGAAGACCGGCCCCGGGCGCTCGAGGGCATCGATGGCGTCCACATAGCGCAGCAGTTGGCGTTCCTCCTGCAGCAGGCCTTCCACCAGGGGGCGGTTGCGGGGATCGTGCTCGAGGCGGCGCAGCAGCAGCTGCCCAAAGGTGCGCAGGGCGGCGAGGGGATTGCGCAGCTGGTGCAACAACACCTTCAACTGCTCCTGTTGGTGGTCGAGCCGCAGCTGCAGCCGCCGGTATTCGTGGTCGAGGCAGAGCCCCTCCGTGAGGCAGTGGCTCACCGCCTGCAGCCTCTGGCCCAGGGCCGTTGGCCAGGGCAACGCGGTGGTCTCGACCTGGAGGGCCCCCAGCAGCACGCCGCCATGGCGGAGGGCCAGCCAGCGGCGGCGCTCGGCGGGGCTGCGCAGGTTGGCATCCGCGGCCAGGGGCGGGAGCACCCGCCCGCTGGCGGGCCATTGCCCCACGGGGATCAGATCCGGCGTGCCGGCCCCGTCGGGTTCCGTCACGTAAACCACCAGGGAGGTGACGTCGGCCCGGTCGGCGAATTGGGCCAACTGGAAGTTCACCAGGCTGAGGAACCTCTTCGAGACAGGCATCTGGGCGACCGATGCGGCTGGGGGGAGGGGGCCTCAGACAGAAAAATCGCAGATCTGGCGAATTTCCGGAAAAAAGTCTTAAGATGTTCCGTATCGACCACTACCCAGCGGTTTCCGCCTGGTCCGTAGGTCTTCGATGTGACGCTTTAGTTGCGCCTCCACGCAATCAAGGCTACAGCAGAGGTGTGTTCAGGCTGCGGGTCTCCCGCTCCTGGCATCCCACCTCTCGGTGGGTGCTCCCGATGGGCGGTGCACCCCGTGCATGTCGTTGTCCTGCTTGGCACCGTCGGCACCGGTTGGTTGGGCGTTGTTCGATGCAGTGCTCCCTTCGGGCCCTGCGTCAGCCGGCGGGCTTTCCCGTTCCTCTCGTCCCCCTCGATCCTCCCGCCACCGGGAGTTACTCCATGTCCAAGAAGCGCAAGCGGATCAGCCGCCGCCGTCTCGCCGGCCAGCGGGTCCTGGCCCACATCCCCACCTTCAACCTTGAGACCGGCTCCCACAAGCCTGTGACGGCCGCCCGCCGTTACATCGCCGAACAGACCCTGGTGCCGCCCGCCCTGTTGCACGTTCGACGCAACGAGCACACGACCGATCGCTTCTTCTGGGGGGAGAAGGGTCTGTTCAGCGCCCAGTACGCCGAGGAGAACCATTTTCTGTTCCCCTCCCTGCGCGAGATCGTGGACCGGGTAGGCGAGGACGTCTTGTTTGAGGGCATCGAAGCCCTCGCCTCCGATGACTGGGAGGAGATGGAGGAATACGAATACGCCTTTGTGTGAGGCGACTGGCAGGGCGGCAAGGCTGCTGGTCAGGGCCAGCAGCGATTCAGAAATGCTCGCAGCGCTGGAAATAGGTCGGCGTCAATGGCGTGCCCCCCGGCAAAGTCCAGCAGCTCCGCCTGATAGCCCGTCGTCTGCAACTGCTGCCGCAACGCTTCGCTTGCCCCGTAGGGCACCACGGGATCCTGCCGGCCGTGGGTGAGCAGTACGGGCATGGAGT
>JAGYNF010000280.1 GCA_018400215.1 Cyanobium sp. M55B138
TCAGGGCCCGGCCCAGGGCGGCCGCGTCGTCGGGCCCCCACTGGCCGCGGTAGAGCAGGGCCCGGCCAGCGGGGGCCAGCAGGGGCACCAGGTATTCCGCCACCACTGGCGCCCTGGCCACGGCCCGGGCCAGGGCCCAGTCGAAGCGGCCGCGGCAGTCGGCACTCTGGCCGCTGCGCTCAATGCGCTCACAGCGCACGCTCACCCGCTGCTCCAGGCCGAGGGCGCTGGCCATGGCGCGCACCGCCTCCACCTTGCGGCCCACCGAATCCACCAGGGTGAGCTGGGCCTGGGGCAGGGCGATGGCGGCGGCCAGGCCAGGGAAGCCGCCGCCGCTGCCCACGTCGATCAGCGCCAGCGGCTGCTGCGCCAGCTCGCCCTGCAGCAGGGGCAGCAGGGGCCAGAGGCTGTCGAACACCTGGCCGATCCAGTAGTCGTCGCCCTCCACCAGGCGGGTGAGGTTGAGGCGGCCGTTCCAGTGGCGCAGCTGCTCCTGCAGCTGGCCCAGTTGGGCCAGCTGGCTGCTGGAGGGCCGCCAGCCCAGCTCCTGCCAGAGGGCCTGGGGCGCATCGCTGGCGGGGGTGGCAACCATCCGTTGGAGAGGGGGACGTGCTTCCTAGGATCCTGCACACCGGCCCCCTGCCGTTGGCCAGCCAGCCCCCCACGCATTACGAGCTGCTGCAGCTGCCCCAGGGAGCGACTCCGCAGGAGCTGCGCCAGGCCTTTCGCCAGCTCAGCAAGCGCTTCCACCCCGACACCACCAGTTTGCCGGCGGGGGAGGCGGAGCCGGCCTTTCAGCGGCTGCAGCAGGCCTATGCCGTGCTCAGTGATCCGGAGGCCCGCCGCCGTTACGACAGCGAGCTGCGGCTGCTCAAGTTGGCCGCCACCGCTGCCGCCCTGGCCGCCGCTGCCGTGCCGCCTGCCCCTCTCTCGCCCGGTGCAGCCGGACCCACCTCGGTGCGGCGCGCCCTCTCCGGCGGCGAGTGGCTGTCGCTGTTGCTGCTGGGCCTGGCCCTGGTGTTCAGCCTGGTGCTCGCGGTCGGCCTGGCCCTGGTGCGGGGGGCCTCGTTCAGCACCTGGCCCAGCTGGTGGCCGCCCAGCTGATGCAAAGCTGGCCCTGACTCCGCGATGACCATGGGCGAGTTCCCTGCGCCGCAAACGCCCCTCTACAGCCATTCCCTGCCCGCCCTGGAGCAGTGGCTGCGCCAGCTGGGCGCCGTGCAGCAGCGGCAGAATCCCTGCGTCTGGGATCTGCACCGCCCCGAGTGGAGTGCACGCATTGAGCTGGAGGTGGAGGATCTGGCGGTGGCCTGGCATGCCGACGGCCAAACCCGCCTGCGCCATTTCCCCTATGGCCTCTCGCGCGGGGATGCCGAGGCGGCGATCCTGGCCGGCCCCTGAGGCCCGTCTCCAGCGGCAGACCTCTTCTTCAGCGGCACATCTCGCTGCTGCGTTCGCTGGCCGGCGCCAGGGGGCCGCAGTTCACCCAGCGCACCAGGCGCAGTTCCACATCGGTGAACAGCACCAGGATGCCGCCACAGAGCAGCACCAGGGCCCCGCTGATCAACCAGTTGTTCTTGCTCATTTGGCTCGCCAGACGTGAAGCTTGCGCAGCAGTCTGGAGCAGCGGCGATCAGCCCCCTGCCCCGGCCAACCGTCGCCTGAGGCGATCGCCCAGCTGCTGCTGTTGCCATTGCTGGGCCAGGGCCGCTGCCGAGAGGGGCTGGAGCGGCGGCAGTTCGGCCAGCACCGGCACGCCGCCGAGTTGCTCAAGGGTGCGGGGGTTGTCCGGGTGGGGCGGGCCATTCAGCACCAGGCCCAGCACCGCTATGGCGCGCCGCTGCAGCGCCTCCAGGGACAGCAGCGTGTGGTTGAGGGTGCCGAGGCCGCTGCGGGTGTTTTTTCTCAAATGATCAGAGAATCTTACGAGAAACATCAGGAAAGGCTGG
>JAGYNF010000281.1 GCA_018400215.1 Cyanobium sp. M55B138
AGCAGGGGCCGCTTGAGCGTGCAGGCCAGGCGCGGCACCAGGGGGCGCACCCTGCGCCCATGGCGCTCCACCAGGGTCAGCAGCAGCCAAAGGGCCACCAGCAGCGCTGTTCCAGCTAGCAGTCCTTCGTTGCTCTGGAAAAAATCAACGTCGGTTAGCAGTCGCTGCCGTGCACCTGACATCAGCCATCTGGGATCAAAATCCACTGTAAGGATGGAGTTATCCAGTGGCCGCTTCCCTTAGCCTGGCGCTACGAGTTTTTTGATAGCATATGCAGTTTGGTGCGTGCCAACGCCAATGCGGCGGTGGTCGATATGCAGGTCGATCTGGCGCAGCCCCAGAGCGATGCCAGCCCCCGGCGACACCGTGCAGCCGGCGAGGGTGGAAGAGGGGGATGCTGAGCTTGCGGAGCTGAAGCGCTCGATCGACAAGCTCTGATCCATACAATCGCCGCAACCGTCCATGCTGCAGTGTCTGTTCTGCACCTCACCAATGCCAACTTCCAGGCCGAGGTGCTCGACGCCGCAACGCCAGTGCTGGTGGCTCCCATGATGGATTGGGCCGCCGGCAAGCTCGAGACGGATCCCAACCCCACCGCCCTCGATCCGATGGGCATTCAGGGCCTGCCCACGCTGCTGATTTTCAAAAACGGCCAGGAAGTCGCCCGCCACGAAGGCGCCATGGCCCAGCCCCAGCTCAAGGCTTTCATGGATGTCTATCTCTGAGCTGCCGCCGGCCTTGCACCTTTCGGATCGGGTTTGCGGGCTCGGTAGCGGCGTGTTCGCGCGCAACGATCAGCGCAAACAGGCCTACCGGGCCCATGCCGCACAGGCCGGCCTACCTCCCTTGTTGGATCTCTCCCTGGGATCCACGGATCTGCAGCCGCCGCATGTGGCGATGACGGCGATCGGGGAGCAATTGGGCCGGCCGGAGAGTGCCGCCTACTGCCTCCATGGCGCCACGGCGCCCTTCCGCCAGGCGGTGGCGCGCTGGGCCCAGCGCCGCTTCGGGGTGGCGGTGGATCCGGATCGGGAGGTGCTGCTGCTGGTGGGCTCCCAGGAGGGCACGGCCCACCTGCCCCTGGCGGTGCTCAATCCCGGTGATGCGGCGCTGCTGCTCGATCCCTACTACCCCTCCCACCTGGGCGGTCTGCGGCTGGCCTCGGCCGAGCCGCACATGCTGAGGCTTGATGCGGCGGCCGGTTTTGCTCCGGATTTCGATCAACTCAGCGCCAGCCAGTGGGAGGCCCTGAAGTTGATGGTGTTGGGGTTCCCCCACAATCCCACCGCCACCACCGGTCAGCAGGCCTGGGTGGACGCGGCGGCGGAGCGGGCCGTGCGCCATGGCCTGGTGTTCGCCCACGACAACCCCTATGTGGATCTCGCCCTCGATGGCGAGGCGCCGGCGCTGCTGCGCTCACCCCTATGGCGCCAATGCGGCATTGAGTTTTTCTCCCTGTCCAAGGGCTGGTGCCTGGGCGGCTACCGCCTGGCCTTCGCCATCGGCGCCGAGCCCTTGATCACCGCCCTGCGCCAGCTCAAGGGGGTGGTGGATTTCAACCAGTCGCTGGCGCTGCAGGCCGGTGCGATCGCAGCGCTGGAGCAGGCGGCCGACTGGCCGGAGCGGATCAAGCCGATCTACCGCGAGCGGCGCGATCGCATGGCGGCGCTGCTGCAGGCGGCCGGCTGGCCGGTGCGGATCCCCTCGATGGCCCTGTATCTCTGGCTGGAGCTGCCGCCGCAGGCCCGCGCCGCCGGGCTGGATTCGGAAACCTTCTGCGCCCAGCTGCTGGAGGCCACGGGTGTGTGCCTCACCCCCGGCAATGGCTTCGGCGCTGGCGGTGAGGGCTATGCGCGGCTGGCGCTGGTGCATCCGCTTGAGCAATTGGAGGCTGGCGCCCGGCGCATGGCGGCGTGGCTGGCCCGGCTCTGAAGGCCGGGGCGGTG
>JAGYNF010000282.1 GCA_018400215.1 Cyanobium sp. M55B138
CCCTCAACGCCAGGCGAGTCCGAGACCTGATTTCGCTGCTGGAGGAGTACGGGGGGATGGCATGAACTCCCCACTCCTGCCGCGGCGCTCAGGCCGATGGCCTGGTGAGCGCAGACATACGGCAACCATTCCGCTGTGATTGTTGAACCTTGATTGATGGAGGTTGTCTTTCGCGAGCACAGCATGCCTGCAGCTATTCGGTTGATCCAAGCCATCCGCGCTACTTGATCCTGTTTCAACCTGGCGGCTGTGGTGATGGTTAGTCGCCACAGCGATCCAGCACGGCCTTGATCACCGCCGGTGCGATGCGGAAATTGCTGGCATGCAGGGCAGCGAACACCTGCCGGGCTGAGGTGATCAGGCCACGCTGAGACCCAGCTCCTGAGCCACGGCCCGTCCGGAGCGCTCGTCGATCAGCAACAGGGCCGGGCCGTTGCGGCTCAATGCCAAACGGATGCTGGATGCTTCGCCTTCATCGAGATCGGGCAGGGCTGGTTCAGTGGTGGCAATGGCGACGGTCTGCAGCCAACCAGCCGTAAGCACATCGGTGAGCATCACTTCGGTGAACAGTTGCTGCAGCCAGCTCAGCCCGCCTACGCGGGCAAGCGCGATCAGTGGGCTGGCGTCGGCGATGACGATTGCAGCCATTGCTCCAGGGTGTCGAGATCGGCGTTGGCTTCGGCAGCCGTCAGGCGGATTGCCGGGATGCCGAGGCGGCCGAGGTGGCCGATGAAGCTGGCCACATCCATCTCAGCCACACGGGCTGCACGCGCCAGCGAGAGCTCGCCATCGCGGAACAAGGCTGTGGCCAGAGCTGCCCGCACCCCTGGTGCCTGCAGCACGCCCCCGTGCTCCAGGCCAATCAGCACCGCATCGGGATGGTCGCGATTGAGCACCACCACCGGGCTGCTGCGGGCCTGACGAAGGGCATCGGCTGGATTGTGCTTAAGCCCACTCACGCTCACCGCATGCATGGCCCATGCCTCCAGGGATGACTGAGTGGGATAAGCCTAAGGGATTATTGATTGGGATGATCAATTTCAAGATCATGACTTTCCTTTCAGCCAGGGCGGTGCCAGCCTGCTGATAGCTGTCCCAGCCCCGGTGAACGCCGCAAGCTGGTGCCTCAGACCGTTGCCCGCAAAAGACGCAGTGTGGTCTGCATGGCTGCAAGCCGTGCGGTGCCTGGTGCAGCCATGGGGCGTGAGCTGTGCAAGGGAATTCCTTGCGCAGTCCAATCCGCCCTTCGCGCCCCCGCGTAATACCTTTGCCACGGAGGTATTAAAATCAACGCATTGCCGTCACGAGGTCATGGCCGTGGTTTCGCTCAAGCTGCCCGATGAGCTGGATGCCCAGCTCAACGAGCAGGCCCGGCGACGCCAGCTCAGCAAGTCCGAGCTCATGCGCCGCGCTCTCAAGGCCTTCCTGCAGGCCCCCATGGATGTCAACGCCCCAGCGGCTCCTTCGGCCTGCGATCTGCTGGCCGATCTGGTGGGTTGTTGCGAGGGCGCGCCGGCCGACCTCTCCTCCAATCCTGAGCACCTGGCCGGTTTCGGCGAGCGCTGAGTATGGCCGTGTTGCTCGACACCGGTCCCTGGGTCGCGCTGCTCAGCCGCAACGACAGCCATCACCGCTGGGCTGTGGAGCAGTTCCGCCAGCTGAAGCCACCCCTGCTCAGCTGTGAAGCCGTGGTGGCTGAAACCTGCTTCCTGCTCGCTCGCTCCAGCTTTGACCCAGCACTCGCGCTGCAATTCGTGGAGCGCGGTGTTGTGCAACTGCCGTTTGTGCTGCAAGACCAGATCCAGGCTGTGCACAACCTGTTCAAGCGCTATGGGAACGTGCCAGCCTCCCTGGCCGATGCCTCCCTGATCCGGCTGGCCGAAATCAGCGACGCTCCCATGCTCCTCACCACCGACAGCGATGTCCACATCTACC
>JAGYNF010000283.1 GCA_018400215.1 Cyanobium sp. M55B138
CTGCCGGCTGGGGTGCAGCTGCTGGGTCTGCGCCCGCAGCCGGGTGGTGCGGCCAGCCTCAGCCTGGCCAACCTCACCCCCTGCCGGCAGCGGTTCCAGCTGGGGCCTGGCTGGCGGCTGGAGGGCCAGCTGGACGGCTTGGATCACCCGCTGACGCCGGCGGCAGGGCTGGCGGATTCCTTGCGGCTGGATCCCTTGCGGCTGGATCCCTGGCAGCTCGGCTTTTGGCGGATTCGGGCTCAGTCGTCGTGGTCGTCGAAGGGGTCGGTGAGGCCCTTGGAAGGGGGGCCGAAGGCCAGGTAGATGCCGAGCCCGGTGAGCCCCAGCAGCACCGCCAGCACGGTGAGGGCCACGGAGAGGGCTGGGGAACCGGTGTTGCTGGGATCCATGGGGGTGGGGTTGGGTGCGGTGCCGCCAGGGTGGCCAGGGGCTGCCTGCTGCGGGATGGGGCGCTGGGAGCCCTCCGTCACAACTCTCGACAGCCGCCCTCGCTGGAGCCGGCATGACGCTTACAGTAATCAGAGCGATTCCCTGCCGGAGAGGCCCAAGTAGCCATGGCTCAACGCACCCGTCTCGGCGACCTGCTCCGCCCCCTCAACTCGGAGTACGGCAAGGTTGTGCCCGGCTGGGGGACCACCCCGGTGATGGGGCTGGCCATGGTGCTGTTCCTGGTGTTCCTGCTGGTGATCCTGCAGCTCTACAACCAGTCGCTGCTGCTCGAGGGCATCAATGTGAACTGGAACGGGGCCGGCTGATTCCCCTTCCGTGACCCGGTTGCCCCCCTGACGCGATGAATTTTTTCGGCATCGGCCTACCCGAGATGGCGGTGATCGCCGCCATTGGCCTCTTGGTGTTTGGGCCCAAGCGCTTGCCGGAACTCGGTCGCAGCCTGGGGCGCACCCTCAAGGGTTTCCAATCCGCCTCGAGCGAATTCGAAAAGGAATTCCGAACCGCCATCGCCACGGTGGAGACCCCCGCCCCCGAGGTGGCTGCCCTCGACCAGGCGGCTCCCCTGACTCCCACTGAACCGGCCCAGGCCCAGGTCCCGGCCCCGATCCCGTCCCCTGCCCCTGCCGCCGCCCCCACCCCCGCTCCGGATGCACCGGCCAGCTGAGCGGCGTGGCCGACCTGGAACTGGTTGTGGGTCTGGGAAATCCGGGGTCCAAATACAGCGAAACCCGCCACAACGTTGGCTTCATGGCCCTCGAGCGCCTCGCGGCTGAGCGGGGGGGCTCCTTTCGCCAGCAGTCGAAGCTCCACGGTTTGCTGGCCGAGGTGGGCCAGGGGCCCGGCCGGCTGCGGCTGCTGATGCCCCAAACCTTCAT
This sequence comes from Cyanobium sp. M55B138, assembly GCA_018400215.1. Taxonomy (GTDB): domain Bacteria; phylum Cyanobacteriota; class Cyanobacteriia; order PCC-6307; family Cyanobiaceae; genus NIES-981. The sequence continues at coordinate 1,326 of JAGYNF010000283.1, forward strand.
GAACGACAGCGGCCGGGCCATCCGTGCCGCCCTCGACTGGTTTGATCTACAGCCCTCTAGCCTGCTTGTGGTGGTGGACGACATGGACCTGCCCCTGGGGCGGCTGCGGCTGCGGGCCACGGGCAGTGCCGGAGGCCACAACGGCCTGCGCAGCACCATCAGCCATCTCGGCAGCCAGGATTTTGCGCGCCTGCGCATCGGGATCGGCGCTCCGGCTGTGGATCCGCTGGAGCGCAAGGCCCGCACGATCGGCCACGTGCTGGGTCGCTTCAGCCCCGAGGAACGGCCCCTGCTCGGCGACGTGCTGGCGGAGGTGGAGGCGGGCATCGGCTTGATCCAGCGCCTGGGGCTAGAGCGGGCCGGTAACCGCTTGAACGGTTTTCGCGGCCAGGCTGGGCCAGCCTGACGCCATGGCCCCTCTGCCTGCCACCACGGCCCGCCTGCGGGTGCTGCACCAGAGCTTCAGCGAGCGGCTGCTCGAGGGTGAGGTGAGTGCCGGCAGTTTTCAATGGACGTTCTGTTGGGCCTTTGATCGCGGCGAGTTGCGGGTGGAGCCCTCCCTGGGGCGGGCCCTGATTCAAGATGCCCTGCTGCGCTTCTTGTTGCGCGC
>JAGYNF010000284.1 GCA_018400215.1 Cyanobium sp. M55B138
TTAGGGCGCAAGAGCAGCCTTGATCGGGTTGTTTATAGCTTGTTGCGGAGTAAGGACTCTGGCCTGATTCGTGAACTCTATTTGCAAGTGCGCGAAGGAGAGGCGAACTTTGCTGACCTTGCCGCTGAGCACGCCGAGGGGCCAGAGCGTGCCACGCGAGGAATTGTGGGCCCTGTTCCCCTTAGCCAGGGCCATCCGGCTCTGGTGGATCGCCTGGCTAGTGCCCAGCCCGGTCTGGTGTTGGAGCCCTTTCAAATTGAGGACTGGTGGGTGCTGATTCGTCTCGAACGTTATGATCCAGCCACCTATGGCCCAGAAGCCGCTGGTGCGATGGTCCAGGAGTTGCTGGAACACTGGCTGGAGGATCAGGTGAATCTGCGTATGCAGGCCTTGCAGCCCTTGAACAGCCCATTCCAGGGCTGAACCAGGCCCTTCTCTTCCTCCCCCCCCCATGGCGCTTGGCGATCCTTCCCTATTGACCCGTTGTCCCGCCTTCGCAGGGTTGGGAGAGCGGGGGCTGGAGCAGCTGGAGCGGCTGGAGCGGCGCTCCTTCCGGCTTGGTCAGCCCCTCTGCCACGACGGCCAGATCCCCAGTGAGGTGCTGGTGGTGCTCACGGGCACAGCGCGCTTGCTGGTGCTGGACGGGGGGGAGCTGCGCACGGCTGAAAAGCTCGGCCCCGGCAGTGTGGTGGGTTTGGCCTCCCTGCTGCGGGCCCTCCCCTGTGAAGAGGTGGCGGCGGCGGCGGCGATGGAGGTCCTGGCCATCCCCGATTCCCTGATTCTCACGCTGCTGGAGGAGGAGCCCTCCTTCTCCGCCTGGGCCGCTGGCCACCTGTTCAGCGCTGAGCTGCTGGCCCTGTTGGCGGTTCTGTTGGAGCGCCGCGCCCAGGCCGGTGCCACCCTGCTGCAGGGCTGGCGCGACCTGGCGCCCCAGGCCAGGTTGGTGCCGCCAACGGCCACTGCGCTGCAGCCATGGCCGGCCGATCAGTTGCTGTTTGCGGCCAGTCACAACCTGGTGGATCACCCCCTGGGGGCCCAGCTCGATCCGGCGGCGGGTCCCCCGGCGGTGCGGGGCCCCCTGCCCCCGCGGCTGATTGCGCTGCCCGCGGCGACGCTCACGGCCCTGCTCACGCCCGCCCAGCTGATCCCCACATCAAGCGAGCCCGATCAAGTTGGGGCTCTGGTGGTGCCAGAGGCGACCGGGGTGCCCCTGGCCAGTGGCCTTGACCTGGGCCAGCGCGACCGGCCGGAACTGCGCCTGCTGCGGGGCAGTGGTGCCCTGGAGGAAACCCTGGCCTGTTTCCAGATGCTGGCGGCCCAGCTCAAGCTGCCCTTCCGCCGCGACTCCATTGAAAAGATTCTGCGGGATGTGCTGCGCCGCGGCCAGACGCCGGATCTCCAGCTGTGCGGCAACATCGCCGCCACCATGGGCCTGCACGTGAGTGGCGTGCGGGTGCCGGCCAGCCAGGGCAGTCGCCTGCAGGTGCCGGCCCTGGTGCCCTGGAAGCAGGGCTTTGCCCTGGTGCGGGCCGCCGATGCCCGCGGCCTGGTGCTGGCCTCACCCCGTGATGGCTGGGTGGAGCTCAGCCCTGATGAGATCGAGGCGGCCTATCCCGACGGGATTGAGGTGTTGCTGGTGGAGCGCAGCAGTTCCACGCCGGAGCAGCGTTTCGGCTTTGCCTGGTTCTGGCCAGCCTTGCAGCGCCATCGGGCCATCCTGCTGCAGGTGCTGATCGCCTCGTTTGTGGTGCAGCTGTTCAGCCTGGCCAACCCCCTGCTGATTCAGGTGATCATCGACAAGGTGATCAGCCAGCGCAGCCTTGACACCTTGCAGGTGCTGGGTTTTGCCCTGGTGGTGGTGACCCTGATGGAGGGGGTGATCGGCGCCCTGCGCACCTTCCTGTTCACGGAAACCCCCAACCGCATCGAC
>JAGYNF010000285.1 GCA_018400215.1 Cyanobium sp. M55B138
TGGTTTTTCCGCAAACTCTTAACGCGTTCTCCAGTCGTTCCTCGTGTTTTTCTGATCCCAGTTATGACAACGGGTCTGTAGCATTTTGTTTCTATTGGCTGCTTTGCGAAGAGCGCTACGGCCGTGAGGTCACCATGGCGCGGCTGCAGGAGCTGGCAGCGGTAGAAAACCATGCCTTAACTAGATTTCTGAAGCATCCAGAGGACATTTGGATGCATTCTGTGGGGGTGAAGCAGGGGAGTTGATTCAGGTTCCCAGTTGCTTCCAGCAGGCTCAAAAGCTTGCTGCAGACAGCGGCGCTGTGCAGCTGTTTTCAGGAACGGCTGGAGACTCGATCAGCATCCCGGTGCGGGTTGACGAGGGCTGCTGATTCGCTGCAAAAGAGCACCTCTTCCAAGCGAAGGGTGGCAGGTGTTTGGAGTGATTGGGGGGTGACGTTTCGCTCCCCAGTTCCTTTGCCAAAACTGCCATGAAAAGCCCATTCTTCGGGGTCATTGGCCTGCTTTTTCTGACTATTTCTGGTTTGCCAGCCATCGCAGAGCAGCGTGGTGGGCCTAACTCTGGTGGGGACCGTTCGCAGACCCCTGCGAATTGTCCGATAGCGACAACCCTTGTGGAGCTCAGCAGCGTCCCTGTGGGTGGTAGGAGCTAGTCGAGCAACGGAAAGCACGCAGCGATGCCATCGCCGGTGAACTGGGCCACCCAGCCTTCGGGGTTGTCGAAGAAGCGGATGGCGGTGAACTGTGGGGCCGAGCCCATGTCGAACCAGTGTTTGGTGCCGGCGGGCACCCGCAGGAAGTCGCCGGCTTCGCAGCGAACCTGCAGCACCTCCTCGCCGATGTGCAGGCAGAACAGCCCGCAGCCCTCCACGAAGAAGCGCACTTCGTCTTCACTATGGATGTGTTCAGCCAGAAACTTCTGGCGTAGGGCATCGCGGTCAGGGTGCCCCGGGGTGAGGCGGATCGCATCCACTGTGGGGTAGGTGCCGCTGGCCTGCACCCGGGCGATCTCCTGGGCATAGGCCGCCAAGATCTCGGCCGGCTCAGCGTGCTCCGGGAGCTCCACCCGGGCCGGCCAGCGCTCGAAGCCAATGCCGCGCGCAGCCAGGGCTTCGCCGATCAGGGCAGGATCGCTGCTAGCCAGGCTGGCCGCGGTGGGGCTACCGCTGTTGGCCGGGCTCGCGCTCCTGGTCGGGAAGATCTGCAAATGGCTCATCGCACCAGCGCGCCCACTGCGGTGAGCCTAGAAAGGACCCCTTAGCAGCCCGCGTGTGATCCCCCCTTCGAGTGCGCCTGCCGCCGCCGGCCTCACCGTGGTGAGCGTGGGCCCTGGCGATCCCGAGCTGCTCACCGTGGCAGCGGTGCGGGCGATCCAGGCCGCGGCGGTGGTGGCCTACCCGGTGGCACGGGAGGGCGCTGACGGCATGGCGGCGGCGATTGCTGCTCCCTGGATCAGCCCCGAGCAGCGGCGCCTGCCGCTGCTGTTTCCGATGGTGGCGGAGGCGCAGCCGCGCATTGCCGCCTGGCATGCGGCCGCCGCTGCCCTGGCGGCCGCCGTGGCGGCTGGTGAGGCGGTGGTGATGCTGTGCGAGGGCGATGGCTCGCTGTTTGCCAGCAGTTCCTATGTGTTGCTGGCCCTGCAGCAGCAGCACCCGGCCTGCCCGCTGCGGCTGATTGCCGGGGTGCCGGCGGTGTGCGCGGCGGCCGCGGCCGCCTCCAGCCAGGGCCTGCCCTGGCCCCTGGCGCTGCAGAGTGAGGGGCTGCTGATTTGCCCCACCCCGGAGAGTGCCGCTGAGCTGGAGGCCCTGCTGAGCCAGGCCGCCGCCGCCGGCACCGTGCTGGCCCTGCTCAAGCTGGGCCACCGCTGGGCCTGGGTGCGGCCGCTGCTGGCGGCGCGGGGTGTGTTGGAGGGGGCCCTGTTCGCCCAGCG
>JAGYNF010000286.1 GCA_018400215.1 Cyanobium sp. M55B138
CAGGTGCAGGTGCAGATCGATCGGCCCCTGGCGGCGGCCCTGGGGCTCACGGTGGAGGAGCTCTCGCAGGCGATGGAGATCGCCCTCAACGGCAAGGTGGTGGGCCAGGTGGTGGAGGCCGGTCGATTCAGGAGCCTTGAGCCGCCGGGAATAACCGCCGGTTGCGGTTGGCGATCGCCACCAGCGACAGCATCACCGGCACCTCCACCAACACCCCCACCACGGTGGCCAGGGCGGCACCGGAGTTGAGGCCAAACAGGCTGATGGCCACCGCCACCGCCAGCTCAAAGAAGTTGGAGGCACCGATCATGGCGCCGGGGGCGGCGATGGCATGGGGTTGGCGCCACAGGCGCATCCACTGGGCCGTGATCCAGAAAATCAGGTAGGTCTGCAGGATCAGGGGGATGGCGATCAGCAGGATGGCCAGGGGGTTGGCCAGGATCGAACGGGCCTGCACGGCGAAGAGCAGCAGCACCGTGGCGATCAGGCTCACGATCGCCAATGGCTTGAGCCGCCGCTCCAGCCGCTCGATGCGGCCGGGCGAACGCAGCAGCAGCCGGGTCAGGGAGCCGGCCACCAAGGGCACCACCACAAACAGCCCCACGGCGGTCACCAGGGTGTCCCATGGCACCACCAGATCGCTCACCCCCAGCAGCAGGGCGGTGATCGGCGCAAAGGCAAACACCAGGATCAGGTCGTTGACCGCCACCTGCACCAGGGTGTAGTTGGCGTCGCCGTTGCTGAGCCGGCTCCACACAAACACCATCGCCGTGCAGGGGGCCACGCCCAGCAGGATCATGCCGGCGATGTATTGATCCCCCAGCTCGGCCGGAATCCAGGCGCCGAACAGGCCGCGGATGAACAGCCAGGCGATCGCCGTCATCGTAAGTGGCTTGATCAGCCAATTCACCGCCACGGTGATGATCAGGCCCTTGGGCTGGCGGCGCAGGCCCCCCTCTCCGCCGGAGGCGATGGCGGCAAAGTCCACCGCCAGCATCATCGGGTAGATCATGCCCCAGATCAGCAGGGCGATGGGCAGGTTGATCCGCGCCACCTCCAGCGCTGCAATCGCATCGGCCGCCTGGGGAAACAGGGCCCCCAGGGCCACGCCCACCACGATGGCCAGGGCCACCCACAGGCTCAGAAAACGTTCAAAAATTCCCATCAATTCAGCAGCAGGGGGGGGCGGGGGTGGTGCAGCTGGCGGCCAGGGCGGCCAGCCAGCCGCGCAGGCGCTCGAGGGCCTCCGGCTGGAGCTGGTAGTACACCCATCGCCCGCTGTGCCGGTCGGCCAGCAGGCCCGCATCCCTCAGCACCTTGAGGTGGAACGAGAGCTTGGATTGGGCCAGGCCCAGCTCGCTGGTGAGATCGCACACACAGCGCTCGCCACCCGCCAGGGCCTCGATCACCTCCAACCGAATTGGATCGGCCAGGGCCTTGAGGAGCAGCCGGGCCCGATCTGCTGGCAGCTCCCCCGGCAGCTCGCCCTGAATGGGTAGCCGTTCCAACCCCCTTAACCCAACCATAAGTTCCAACAACCTGACTTGATGGGAGATTACTTCCAATTGCGGTCATGGGCGTGCGCATTGGCATCAATGGTTTTGGCCGCATCGGTCGGTTGGTCTTCCGGGCCCTGTGGGGCCGCCCCGACATTGAGCTGGTGCACATCAACGACAAGGCGGGCGATGCCCACACCGCCGCCCACCTGCTCTGTTTCGATTCAGTGCATGGCCGCTGGGGCATGGCTGTGGAAGCCACGGCTGCTGGATTGCAGGTGGAATCCCAGGCGATTGGCTATAGCCAGGAGAGTGACCCGGCCAAGGTGCCCTGGCGCGAAGCCGGGGTGCAGATGGTGCTGGAGTGCAGCGGCAAGATCAAGACCCCCGACACCCTCGAGCCCTACATCAGCGCCCTTGG
>JAGYNF010000287.1 GCA_018400215.1 Cyanobium sp. M55B138
ACACCCTCCATATCGAGCTGGCCGATCGAGTGAGCAGCAGTTCAGAAGCGATGAGCGACAACTTGATCGTCGACAGCAGCACGATCGAGACTTGTGACCAATCGCCGCGGAGCTGGCCGCTGATGCCTCAGGGCCTGAGTGAGCGGGATCTGGCGTTGCCACTGCTTGAGTCGATGTCCGGTGCGCTGGTCACGCCGCCTCCAGCCCCAGGTATTGCACGTAGGGCAGGAAATCACGATCGCTGAACAGCAGCGGCAACTGGGCCTCCATGCAGGCCGTGGCAATGATCCCGTCGATCGTTTTGCGCACCGTGATCCCCTTGCTGCGCAGCTTGCGGTAGTTCTCTGCGGTTTTCCAGGCATTGTGAACTCCCAGCATGGGCAGCAGTGCCATCGCGTGGAATAACCGGCGGGCGGTGGCCACGTCTCGCTCGTGGCGAAAGCCCTGAACCACTTCCACCAGGATCAGATCACCCACCACCAGAGGCGTCACCCCCAGGAGTCCATCGAGTCGTTCCACTTCAGGGGTGCTGACACCATTGAAAAAGTTGATCCACACTGAGGAATCAACAACGATCACGCCGGCTCTCCGGATCCTGGTGCGGTTGGGCCATCCAGCCGTTGGCTGTCGAGGGTGCCGTCCCAGCGCAGCTTGCCGCGGAAGTTGCGGAACTCGGCTTGTTGGCTGAGCTTCACCAGGGCGCGCAGGCCCAGCTCCACGGCCTCCCGTTTGCTGTGGGCACCAGCGGCCTGCATGGCCTGCTGCATCAGGGCGTCGTCGATGACGATGTTGGTGCGCATGGCCGCAGGCCGACGGATGTGTATGCCCTAGCCGAAACCTACACATTGGGCTGATGGCCCGGCCTGGACGCGTTTCGCCCCATCAGCTTCTTTGATGCTGCAGCACCAGGGCATCGCGGGCCCGCAGGGCAGAACGGCTACGGGAGCAGCCCGAGATGATCTCGATGCTGCGGCTCGTTGGTATGAATCCCAGGCGCTGGCGCCCAGCGGCGTGGGCAGTTTTGAACGAAATCGAAAACCCGAGGAGCACCGCACGCCAGAAAGCTTTCGCTGATCTGGCCTTTTCAAGGGCCCTGAAAAAAGGTGCCCAGTGAAAAAAGGAAGCGGCAGAGGGGTGCTCGCCAGAGTGAAGTACCCCAGCGGGCATTGGCCCAGCTCAGGCAGGCGATACTGGCGTCAGGCGTACACCGGTACCCCCAGGGCAATGGCGGCCTGGTGGAGCCGGCGATCAAAGCTGGCCAGGCTGGCTCCGAGCCGCTGGGACAGGTCCAGATAGGTGGCGTCGTAACTGGAAAGGCCATGGGCACGTCCCAGGGCCATCAGCCTTGATTGGCGCTCCTGCGTGGCATCGCCATCGGTGTCGATCGGCAAGCTGCTGAGCCGGGCCAGGAACAGATCACTGGCACCGGGGGCGATCACGCTGCGCCGTTCCGCCACCAGCAGGGCGTTGGCCACCTCCAGGTGCCAGAGGCCCGGCACCCACCAGGCCTGCTCGCCACAAGCGGCCAGGAGCCTGCTGGCTCGCTCTGCGTCACTGGGCAGCTGGCGCTCAAACACCCAGGCGAGGGCCATGGAGGCATCAATCACGAGGGTCAACGGCGTCCCTCCGCCATGAAGCTGGCCACATCGGCATCGGTGATGCCGCGAATGCGGGGGAAAGCCTGCAGCGCCTCAACCGCTGCGGCTAGGCCCTGGCGGGATGCGGCGCGATGGGGCACCAGGTCGGCCACAGGCTGCCCCCGCACCGTGATGGTGAAGTGCTCGCCCTGCTCCACGGCCCGCAGCAGCCGCGAGAGCTGGGCCTTGGCTTCAAAGGCGCCGATGGAGCTGTCCATGATCAGACCAGCCTAGGTTGTGAACCAGTTTATTTGGCGGGACGGCTGAGCG
>JAGYNF010000288.1 GCA_018400215.1 Cyanobium sp. M55B138
ATCTTCTGACAATAAAAGTTTAACATCAGCAAATCTAATGGCACCCGGCACGGTGGGGCCAAAACCCAGGCGGAAGCACATGTTGTCGAGGCGATTCTCGAGCAGCTTCAGCAGGTTGGTTCCGGTGGAACCGCCCTGGGCGCGCGCTTTCTTCACGTAGCGCACGAGCTGACGCTCGGAGATGCCGTAGTTGAAGCGAAGCTTTTGCTTCTCTTCCAGGCGGATGGCGTATTCGGAGCGCTTGCGACGGGCTTGGCCGTGCTGACCGGGGGGATAAGACCGTTTGGCGGCCTTACGGGTGAGACCGGGAAGGTCCCCCAAGCGCCGCGTGATCCTCAGACGAGGGCCGCGGTAGCGAGACATGCTGAATGTTCGAAGGACAGGGGCGCCCGGGATGGACCATGCTGAAGATCGCTCCAGCCGGGCCGTGATGCAGCGCCAACGTTCAATCCTATCGGTTGGCCCCCAGTGCCTCGGCCTGGCTCCGCAACCCGGCCCATCGGGGCTGGTGGCGTGGCTGCTGCTGGCCCTGATCGGCGCCTATCGCCGCTTCCTCTCCCCGCTGCTGGGGCCCCGCTGCCGCTTCATCCCCAGCTGCAGCGCCTATGGCCTGGAGGCGATCAGCCGCCATGGCCCCTGGCGGGGGGGCTGGCTCACCCTGCGGCGGCTGTTGCGCTGCCATCCCTTCACCCCCTGCGGCTGTGATCCGGTGCCTGAGTGATGGCTGAACTGCTGCTCTACACGCGCCAGGGCTGCTGTCTCTGCGAGGGCCTGGCAGAGAAATTGCTGGCGCTGCAGCCGCCACCGCGGCTGCGGCGGATCGACGTGGACCAGGATGCCGCTCTGCAGGCGCGCTATGGCCTGGAGGTGCCGCTGCTGGCCCAGTGCAGCGCCGCGGGTGAGCGGCTACTGCCGCGGGTCTCGCCCCGCCTGGCCGGGGTGCAGCTGGTCCGCTGGCTGGCCAGCCAGGGGGTGGAGCTCTGAGGCGGCAGTCGCGCCTAGAACAGACGCGATCTGCCCGCCCCGGTGATGACCTGCCTGCTCCATGCGCTGCTGCGAGAGGTGGGCCTGGATGTGCCCCCCGGCCTGCCTAACCCGCAGGTTGCCCAGGTGAGCTGCGACTCCCGCCGGCTCGGGGCCGGCAGCCTGTTTGTGGGCTTGCCGGGCACCCAGGCCGATGGCGGCCGCTTCTGGCGCCAGGCCCTGGCCGCCGGAGCCGAGTTGGCCCTGATCGGTCCGGCGGCGGCCGCCGCCGATCCCCCCTCCCCCGCCGATCCGGTGCTGGTGGTGTCCGAGCCCGTGGCCCGCTGGGCGGGCCTGCTGGCGGCGGCCTTCTGGGGTGAGCCCAGCCAGCGCCTGGCCCTGATCGGGGTGACGGGCACCAACGGCAAGACCACCACCACCCACCTGATTGAGCACCTGGCCGCCCATGCCGGCCAGGCCCCGGCCCTGTTCGGCACCCTGGTGAACCGTTGGCCCGGCCAGAGCGCCACCGCCCAGCACACCACGGCCTTCGCCGATCTGCTGCAGGGCCAGCTGGCCCAGGCCGCCGCTGCCGGCGCCCAGCTCGCCGCCATGGAGGTGAGCTCCCATGCCCTCGACCAGGAGCGGGTGGCGGGCTGTCGCTTTGCGGGGGCGGTGTTCACCAACCTCACCCAGGACCACCTCGATTACCACCCCTCGATGCAGGCCTACTTCGAGGCCAAGGCCCGGCTGTTTGCCCCGCCGTTGTTGGCCTCGGGTGCGGCCAGGGCCGTGGTGAATGCCGATGACCCCTGGGGCGCCCAGTTGGCGGATCGCTTGGCAGGGGCTTGCTGGCGCAGTTCCCTGCAGGATCCGGCGGCGGAGCTGTTCATCGATGGCCTGCAGATGGATGGCCAGGGTGT
>JAGYNF010000289.1 GCA_018400215.1 Cyanobium sp. M55B138
CACCTCGATCCGCTTCGAGGGGCGGCGGGTGCATGCCCGCGTGCAGGGCAGCGGCGAGGAGCCCTACAAGGTGAAGCTCTGGCTCGACGTGCTCAACGACGACGACTGGGGCTACGTGCTCGACGCCCTCACCCAGAAGGCGCGCTGGTCGGCCCAGCTGCTGGCCGGCGTGATGCCCCAGGACATCGAGCGGGCGTTTGCCGCCAGCGGCAAGCGCCTGTTCCCCTTCAAGTTGCAGGAGGTGCGCAGCGAGTGCAGCTGCCCCGACAAGGCCAACCCGTGCAAACACGTGAGCGCGGTGTTTTATCTGATGGGTGATCGCTTCAGCGAAGACCCCTTCGTGCTCTTCCAGCTGCGGGGCCGCACCCGGGGCCAGCTGCTCACCGACCTGGCCAAACGGCGGCGCAAGGCGTTGGCCAAGCAGGCCCGGCAGGCCCGCGCCCGCGGCGAGGAGCAGACCGACGGCGGCATCCCCTGCCAGCCCGTGCATGGCGCCATCACCGACCCCACCCGTTGGTGGCGCTACGGCGCCGCCCTGGATCCGGATCTGGTGGTGATCACGCCCGCCCTGGAGGGCGACACCGGCCTGGATGCGGCCGGCCCCCTGCCCCTGGCCGAGGCGCCGCAATGGCCCGAGGCCAACCAGCACTTCCTGGCCCAGGTGCGCGAGCACGGGCACGCGATGGCCGCCCTGGCCATGGCCCGAGCCATGGACAACGGCAATCCGGAGCCGCAGGGCGCCTGAGCCCCCAACCATGGCGGAAGCCCCCTGGATCACCCCCGAGCTGGTCGCCCTCGTGACCCGCATCGCCCGCAGCCACCAGCGGGCCTTCGGCCAGCCGCTGCTGGCTGGGGCCCCGGCGGCCCACCCCCGCCTGCTGGCCCAGGAGCTGTTTGCCGCGGCCACGGTGGTGCTGGCCCACGACGGCGCCGACCCCGGCGGCGACCCCGGCCCGCGGCTGATCTACGCCAACCGCGCCGCCCTGCTGCTGTGGCGTCGCCCCTGGGCCGACCTGGTGGGCATGCCCTCACGGCTCACCGCCGAGCCGGCTGAGCGCGCCGGGCGCGCCCAGGCCCTGGCCAGCGTGCAGCGCCAGCACGCCATCAGCGACTACGCGGGAGTGCGCATCGACAGCCAGGGCCGGCGCTTCCAGATCCGCGGCGCCAGGGTATGGACCCTGCCCTGCGGCCAGGCGGCGGCCTTCAGCGACTGGCACTGGCTCTGACCCCGGTGGCCGTTGGGTACAGACGACCCGGCCCATCGAGATGTATTGCTCAACACATAGGCTCAGCGATTGCGCGCACTTGAAAACGTATTTCAGCTGACATCAGCGTCCCTTGTTAAATCCCCCTTAACGGGTTTCCCAATCTGAGTTGAGAGGGTTGGCCAAAGTCCTCTGATCCAAGATCGTGGCCCTGGCTTTTAATCTGCTTGCCCCTGCCATCACTGCCCAGGATGGCGTGATCGACGTCTCGGCTCTCGGGGCCAACGCCGAGATCTCCGCTTACAACCCGATCACGGGCTACCTGTACACCGTTGGCGGCGGTTCCGGCGCCATTGTGGTCAGCGATCTGAGCGATCCAGCCAACCCCAAGGCTGTTGCGGTAGCCACCCCGCTCGACAACAGCGAAACCCTGCAGAGCGCAGCAGTTTTCGGAAAACTGCTGGCGGTCGCCGTCGAGGAAACGGGTTCAAGTGGTCCGGGGTTTGTTCAATTTTACGACCTGAGCAATCCGGCCCTGCCCGTTCACCTCAGCACCGTGAGCGTCGGCCCCCTGCCCGACATGGTGAAGTTCAACGGCGACGGCAGCAAGCTGCTCGTCACCAATGAGGGCGAGCCCAATGCGCTGTACACCATCGATCCCGAAGGCTCGATCTCGGTG
>JAGYNF010000029.1 GCA_018400215.1 Cyanobium sp. M55B138
GGGGCTCATCAGCAGCACCCGCCGCCGCGGCAGCACCGGGATCGCCTCCACCGCCGCATACACCGGCTCGGGTTTGAGCACCATGCCGGCGCCGCCGCCGTAGGGCTCGTCGTCGACCTTGCGGTAGTTGTCGGTGGCGAAGTCGCGCGGGTTGTGGGTGTGCAGGGCGGCGATGCCGGCGGCAAAGGCGCGGCCGATCACGCCCAGGCCCAGCAGGGGCGCGAAGGCTTCGGGGGCCAGGCTCACCACGTCAAGTCTCATCACAGAGGGAGGCGCATCAGCTTGCGGGCCGGCTCACCCGCCGGATCTCCGAGCTGAAACTGGCCCGCCCCGGGCTGCCGTCGGCGTGGTTTTCCACGGTGGAGCGCAGCCGCAGGTTGGGCTTGGTGAACCAGATGCGCTCGCGCAGCTCGCTGCCGTTGCTGGCCACCACCAGCTCCAGGCTGCCGTCGGGCCAGAGCTGCCAGCTGCCCCGCTGCTCCCCCACCTGGAAGCTGCCGTTGGCAGCGAACAGCAGCCGGCGGGCGGGCTCCCCCTTGGGGCCCACGCTGAGGCCACCGGGGGAATCGACCGGACATTCGGCGCCGTCGGGCTCCAGGTAGGCCACCACCAGCTCGCCCCGCTCGCTGTTGTGCCACTCATCACCCTCGGCCACCACCGCGGCCACCACTGCGGCCTCAGCCAGGGCAAAGCGGCTGCGCAGGGCCATCCATTCACCGGCGCAGAAGCGCAGGAAGGAGCTGATCTCCTGGGGGGGGAAGGTGGCGGGCCCCTCGGCTGGCGGACCGGGGGGCTGGTTGCTGGGGTCGGTCATGGCGCGATTCTCTCAGCCGCCTGGCCCGGGGCTGCCCACCCAGATCACCGGGCCTGGGCCACCAGCAGGCGATCAAAGGGATCGCGATGGATCCAGGGCAGGTGCTGCACCGCCAGACAGTGCGCCGCATCGATGGTCTGCTTCCCTCAGTCCCCCCGGTAGCCCAGTTCGGCCAGCCGGGCGGCGCTGCGGCGCCAGCCGGGCACCACCTTCACAAACAACTCCAGATACACCGGCCCGCTGAACACCTTCTCCATCTGCAGCCGGGCCCCCTGGCCGATGGTCTTGAGCATGCGGCCGCCCTTGCCGATCAGGATGCCCTTCTGGCTGTCGCGCTCCACCAGCACCGTGGCCAGCACCGCGGTGCGCGGTCCGTCGTCCACCACCCGGTCGATGCTCACCGCCACCGAGTGGGGCACCTCTTCACGGGTGTGGCTGAGCACCTGCTCACGGATCAGCTCGGCCATCAGCAGCTGTTCGGGCTGGTCGCTCACCGCGTCGGCGGGGTAGAGCTGGGGCCCTTCCGGTAGCTCGGCGGCCAGGGCCGCCACCAGGGCGTCGCTGCCCGCACCGGTGAGGGCGCTCACCGGGTGCAGGGGCCAGGCCAGGGCGGGTTGTTCGTTGGCGGTGGGTGTGGCGAAGTCACCCCGACCCTCCAGCAGTTGGCGGTAGCTGGCGGCCAGGGCCTCGGCCTCGGCCGGATCCACCAGGTCGTGCTTGTTGAGGGCCACATGCACCGGCGCGCGGCAGTGGCGCAGCAGGTCCACGATGAAGCCGTCGCCGCGGCCCGCCGGCTGGCTGCCATCCACCAGCAGCAGCACCACATCCACATCGCCGATGGTGCTCTTCGCGGTCTTCACCAGCCGCTCCCCCAGCAGGTGGTGGGGCTTGTGGATGCCGGGCGTATCGAGCAGCACCAGCTGGGCACTGGCGGTGGTGAGGATCGCCCGCAGCCGGTTGCGGGTGGTTTGGGCCACCGGCGAGGTGATCGCCACCTTCTGGCCCACCAGCTGGTTGAGCAGGGTGGATTTGCCCACGTTGGGCCGGCCGATCAGGGCCACAAAGCCGGAGCGGAAGCCACGGCCGGGCTCGGTGCGGTTCGGGTCCGTGCTGCCCGCCAGCATCCGGGCGGATTCAGCCGGATCGGGAATGGGCAGCAGCACCCCCTCCTCCTGGCTGCCGTCGGGATCGCCTGGGCGGTTGCGCGTGGATGTCATACCTCCAACAGTGGCAGGCAGCGATCCGGATCGGTTTCCATAGGCTCTTGCCGCTGTCGCCTGCGCGCCATGACCACACCTCCCCTGGAACCCACCTTTCAACAGGCCATGGAGATCACGGCCCAGTGGCTCGCCCTCTGGGAGAACGGTGAACTCAGCGACGAAGTGCTGGCAGACCGGGTGGGGGAGCTGGTGGCCAGCCGGGATGGCGGTCGCGGCTTCTTTGTGGTGAGCCTGGTGGGCGATTGCCCGCTGATGGATCGTCTGCCCGAATCCCTGGTGTTGCAGCTGCGGGCCGTCGGGGATGGGGTGGTGGATCTCACGGCCCGCAACCTGGCCATGAGCACCGCCATGGCCCTGCAGCATGGGCGCAGCGGCGATGCCCAACAGCGGGCCGGGTCTGAGCGGGTGCGGGGGCGCTGCACCGAGCTGTTGCGGCTGCTGGAGCCCATGGCGGTGAAGCAGCGGCTGGAAACCCTGTTGCAGGCAGCCCGCGATGGTGCTGGCGACGACGTGGCCTTCCTGGAGCGCTGGGGCTATGACGCCGACCAGCGCCAGGCGATCGCGGCGGCCATTGAGGCGGTGGCGGAGTAGCTGCGGCCCAACCCCAACACAAAGGGCCCAACCCCAACAAAAAAGACCTGCCGGGATGCGGCAGGTCTTCGAAGCAAGAGCTCCTGGGCTCGGTTCAATCGCGGCGGCCGCCGCCCTGCAGGGCAATGATCAGCCGCAGGATGAAGATGAACAGGTTGATGTAGGTGAGGTACATCCCCAGGGCGCCGGCCAGGTACTGGTCGTCGTTGTAGGTGCGGGGCATCGTGTAGAAGTCCACAAATGCTGCCCCCACGAACAGCACGGTGCCGAAGCCGGCGATCAGCAGCTCGAAGGTGCCGCCACTGAACACGCCAGGGGCAAAGATGCTGCCTACGATCTGCACCACCATGGCGATGATCAGGCCGAGGATGCCCAGGCCCACAACGCCACTGAGGGCCTGACCCACGTTGTCGCTCATGCGACGGCCCATCACCGAAGCGGCCACGAAGGTGACACCGGTGGCCAGGGTGGCAGTGCCAATGGCCCCCACGCCGGCGGCGCT
This sequence comes from Cyanobium sp. M55B138, assembly GCA_018400215.1. Classification (GTDB taxonomy): domain Bacteria; phylum Cyanobacteriota; class Cyanobacteriia; order PCC-6307; family Cyanobiaceae; genus NIES-981. Next base: position 3,128 of record JAGYNF010000029.1, read on the forward strand.
CACGGCGTAGGCCACGATGCCGCTGAGGGTGAAGCCGGTGATCAGGCTGTAGGCCGCCAGCAGGGGCAGGGCCGTGCTGTTGTTGGCCTTCATGGCCACGTTCTGGGCCACAAAGAACAGGATGAAGTTGCCGATCAGCGCCACCCAGAACAGGGGCATGAAGCTGGCCGGGCTGCTGGCCATCAGGGCCAGGCCCCCCATCACACCGGCGGCCGTGAGCACCATGCCACCGCCCACGTAGGGCAGGGCCTTGTTGACCACATTGGGCCCCACCAGGGCGCTGGATTGCGCCTCGCGGATGGCCTCTTGGAAATTGCTGCTGGCCGGCATGGCGCACCAGAACTGCGAACTGGCGTCATTCTGGCAGGGTGTTCAAGGCCAACAGCGCCCAGCAGCTGAATCAGGGGGTACGGATCCCCTCCTGCATTCACGCCAGGGCTGCTCAGCGTTTGCGCTGGTCGCGCTCGGCGTAGGCGGTGACCAGGCGCTGCACGAGGGGATGGCGCACCACATCGGCGGCGTAGAGATGGCAGATCGCCACCCCCTCCACCCCCTCGAGCACCTGGGCGGCCTCGGTGAGTCCGCTCAGGACCCCAGCCGGCAGGTCCACCTGGGTGGGGTCGCCCGTGACCACCATGCGCGATTTTTCGCCCAGCCGGGTGAGCACCATGCGCATCTGGGCGGCGGTGGTGTTCTGGGCCTCATCGAGGATCACAAAGGCATCGGCCAGGGTGCGCCCCCGCATGTAGGCCAGGGGCGCCACTTCGATCACGCCCTTCTCGAGCAGGGCGGCGGTGCGCTCCGCCCCCAGCAGCGCATGCAGGGCGTCGTAGAGGGGGCGCAGGTAGGGGTCGACCTTCTGTTGCAGATCGCCTGGCAGGAAGCCGAGGCGCTCGCCCGCCTCCACCGCCGGTCGGGTGAGGATCAGGCGCTCCACCTTGCGTTCCTGCAGCATGCGCACGGCCAGCACGGTGGCCAGAAACGTCTTGCCGGTGCCGGCGGGCCCGAGGGCCAGGGTGAGGTCGTGGCGCTCCATCGCCTGCACGTAGGCCTTCTGGCGCAGGGTGCGGGGCCTCAGCAGCTTGCCGCTCTGGCTGCGGGCGAGCACCTGGCCGCCCAGCTGGCGGTGCTCCTCGCCCCGACCGCTGTCGAGGGCGTGCAGGGCGGTGTTGAGATCCACCTGACCCACGGCCTGACCCTCCTGCCAGAAGGGCCGCAACAGCTCGATCAAGGCGGTGACCCGCTCCAGCTGGTCGGGGCGAGCGCGCACGCAAAGATCCAAACCCCGCAGCACGATGGCGCTGCCGGTGAGGGCCTCCAGGCGTCGCAAGGTCGCTTCCCCCTCCCCGGCTAGGGCCAGGGCCGCGCCAGGGGAGGGGAGACGCAGGGTGGCGGCGGAGAGCCCATCGGGCTCCTCCATGGGGCCTGGACTCAAGCCTCAGTGCTCTCTGGGGCGGCAGCTTCCGCTGCTTTGGCTTCTGCAGCGGCCTTGGCCTCGGCGGCAGCCTTCTTGGCGGCGGCTTCGCGGGCAGCAGCCTGCTTCTTCTGGCCGGTGACCACCGAGGGGCGCACGCTCTTTTCAACCAGGCCACCGCGCTCGAGCAGGGTGAGCACGGTGTCCGTGGGTTGGGCACCCTGGGCGAGCCTGGTGCGGATGGCCTCGGTGTCGAGACGGGTTTCCTTGGTGCGGGGGTTGTAGAAGCCCAGCTCTTCGAGCGGACGACCGTCGCGGCGGGAGGTGCTATTGACGGCCACGAGGCGGAAACTCGCTTCCCGCTTCTTGCCAAACCGCTTCAGGCGGAGCTTGATCATCGTGGCTTAGCCGCTAGGTGTCCAAAGATCCAGTGTAGCTCCTGGGGGCCTACAGCTCCCCGAAGCCCTTGCGCTTCTTGGCGGCTTTGACGGGCTTGGCCGGTTTGGCGGCAGCCCCGCGCCCACCACCCATCCCCGGCAGGCCACCCATTCCCGGCATGCCGCCCATGCCCGGCAGGCCGCCCAGTCCTGGCATACCGGGCATGCCGCCGCCCCGGGTCATCTGCTGCATGAAGCCCCGCATCTGCTGAAAGTTCTGCAGCACCTTGTCCACATCGGCCGGCCCATGGCCGCTGCCGGCGGCAATGCGCCGCCGGCGCGACGGGCTGGCGGCCAGCAGGTCGGGGTCGCGCCGCTCGGCTTCGGTCATCGAGCTGATCATCGCCTCGATCTTCTTGAGCTGCTGCTCGCCCTGCTTGAGCATGCCGTCGTCGATTTTGTTCATGCCCGGGATCAGCTTCATCAGCCCGCCCAGGGAGCCCATGCGCTTGATCAGGCGCATCTGCTGCACGAAGTCGGAGAAGTCGAAGGTGGCCTGCTGCAGTTTTTCCTGCATGCGGGCCACATCGGCCAGCTCCACCTCCTTGGTGGCCTTCTCCACCAGGGTGAGCACGTCGCCCATGCCCAGGATGCGGCTGGCCATCCGCTCCGGGTGGAAGGGCTGCAGCGCCTCCACCTTCTCGCCGGTGCCGATGAACTTGATCGGCGCACCGCTCACCTTGCGGATCGAGAGGGCGGCGCCGCCGCGGGAGTCGCCGTCGAGCTTGGTGAGCACGGCGCCGGTGATGCCCACCTGCTCATGGAAGGCGCGGGTGAGCTCGGCGGCCTCCTGGCCGATCATCGAATCCACCACCAGCAGCACCTCATCGGGGCTGCAGGCCTCGCGGATCCGCACCATCTCCTCCATCATCGATTGATCGATCTGGAGCCGGCCGGCGGTGTCCACCAGCACGGTGTCGAAGCCTTCGGCCTTGGCTTTGGCGATGCCGGCGGCGGCGATCGCTTCCGGCTTGGCTTCCGTGCCGAGGCTGAACACCTCCACGCCGATCTGGCCGCCCAGGGTTTGCAGCTGCTCGATCGCCGCGGGTCGGTAGACGTCCGCCCCCACCAGCAGCGCCTTGCGGCCCTGTTCCTTGAGGTGCAGGCCGAGCTTGGCGGTGGCGGTGGTTTTGCCGGCACCCTGCAGGCCGGCCATCAGCACCACCGAGGGGGCCCCCGCCGTGCCGCCGGCGGCCAGGGGGGCGTTCTCGCCGCCCATGGTCTCCACCAGCTGCTCGTGCACCACCTGGATGAACTTCTGATCCGGGCTGATGCCCCGCACCACCTCGGCGCCAAGGGCCTTGCGACGCACCTCGTCGACGAACTCCTTCACCACCGGCAGGCTCACGTCGGCCTCCAGCAGGGCGCGGCGCACCTCCTTCAGGGCACCGTCGATGTTGCTATCACTGATGGCCCCTTGGCCGCGCAGGTTTTTGACGGCGTCTTCAAACCGCTGGGAAAGCTCGTCAAACATCGGGAATCTCAGGGGTGCGCAGAACGGGCGCTGATGGCGGACCGAAATCCGCAATGGCGTTGATCGTAAAAAGTTGTGCCGGCGGCCCCGGGCTGGCGCTCAGTTGGCCCGCTCGAAACTGGCCAATCGCCAGCTGCCCTGGTCGCGCCCGAACACATAGCGGTTGCGCAGGGCCGGGATCCGGGTGGGTTGGCCCACGGATTGGCCGGCCCCGTCCAGCCGTTGGTCGTTGTAGGCAATCGTTGCCAGGGCGGCGACGCGGCTGGGGCTGCTCGCCTCAAGCGTGAGCTCCACCACCTGGGCCTCGATCCGCTGGGTCTGGTTGCGGGCCGTATCGTCGCGCCGCTCGGCCTCGAGGCGCTGGATCTGCGTGGGGCGGGCCAGTTGCTCGAGGGGCAAGGGGCTGGGGCTGCCGGCCAACACTGCCGCTTTGGCATCGAGCCAGGCCTGAAGCAATGCCTGGATCTGGGCTTCGGTGGGGGCCTCGGCCTTGAGCGGCAGCGCTGCGACCTCGGCCGGCTTGGGCTGGGCTGCAGGCTCGGCCTTGGGCTGGTCCTCCAGGGCGGACTGCGGCTGCACCGGGATGGGTGTGGGGGGGGTGGCCGACTGGGGCCGCAGCAGGGCAATGCCGCCAGCGGCAAGGGCCGCCACCAGGGCAGCGGCGGCGACCACGACCGGGCGCCGGGGTGGAATCGCCGGGCGCCAATGCCGCAGGCCCCCCCAGCTGGGGGGCCAGGTCGGCCAGCTGGAAGGGCCCCACGGGCCGTCGTCGTCATCGTCGTCACCTAGGGGCTCGTCGGCCTCCGCCCCAGGGGCACGATCGAAGCCACCGAAGCCGAGCAGGGCCTGGGCGGCCGGCAGGGCGGAACCGGCCAGACCAAAGGCTCCGGCCGGTTCGCTGGTCGGGGCTGGAGCTGGGCTGGCATCCAGCCGGTCGAGGTAGGCCTGCACGTCGCGGTCGGCGAAATAGGCCTCCAGGTCGGGATCGGCCTCTAGATCGCGGTAGCCGGGCAACACATCGCGGGCCAGCCAATCGCGGCAGTAGGCACACAGCTGGGCCAGGGGCTCCTCCCCGGCCTGGCGTGCCCAGTGCTGCAGCTCCGGACTGGCCCCCTGGCTGAAGGCGGCCTCCGCTGCATCCACCTGGCCCAGCAACAGGTGCAGGCAGGCCAGCAGCGGCTCCACGTCCGACTGGCCACTGGCCAGCAGGCGATCGCGGGCTGCGGCGATCCGATCCGGCTTGCGTTGGGCGAAGCCCGAGGCGGTGAGGGCCGTAGTGGCGAGAAAATCGGCCGTGCTGCTGCCCTGGTCGGCGGGGTTGGCCCAGCGGTCGAACAGGTCGATCTGTTCCTGCACCGTGAGATAGGCGCGGATCTGGCGAAAAAAGGCCTGGAATTCCTCCGCACTGAAGCGCAGATCTCCCTGCCCCTCCAGGCCACCGCGTTCCTGCACCAGCTCCTCCAGCAGCCCCAGCCCCTCGCTGCGGGCCTCGACGGCGCTGAGGTCACGGCTGATCAGATCAAGCACCCGGAAGGGCCGCAGCGCCAGCAGGGCCTCGGCGATCGCCTGGCGGTGCGCGGGCTGCTGGCCCATGCGCTGGAGCAGTTGCTGGCCCTGGCCCAACAGCTGGGCCGCACTCTCGTAGTGGCGCTGGTCGCGCAGATCCTGGGCACCCGCCAGGCAGGCCAGGCTGGCCAGCAGGCAGAGATCGGTCTCGCGGGCGCTGCCCAGGGCCGGGGCCAGGGCCGGTTGCAGGGCCCGGCTCGCCAGCTCGAACACCTCCAGGGGCAGGCCGGCCTCCAGCAGCAGGAGCAGTCCGGCGCCCTCCTGGTGGGTGGGCAGGGCGAGGCTGGCCTGCAGGGGTTGGCCGCTCTCGCCCAGGGCCGTGAGCTCGGATTCGTGGCGGCTGCGGTGCTCCGGATCGCTGAGCAGCTCGGCGCTTTGGCGCAGGAGGGCTTCACGGGCCTCCAGGGTTTCGGGGCTGAACCCCTGTTGGGGTGCCCGATCGAGACGCTGCTGCAGGGTGCGCAGCAGCGTTTGTACATCTGTGGTCGGACTGACGCCGAGCAACCGGAAGTGATCGATCGGCAGTTCCAAACGAAAGAGTCCGCTGCTGGCCGACTCTAGTCAGGGTCTGTGATTTCGCCCAGCTCCTGCTCCGCTGGGCAGAAACCCCCGAGCAGACCCCGTACAGTCGACGGTCAGCATCAGCCGCCGCAGACGGTTCCCAATCCGCTTTCCCGACATGACCCAGGCAGACATGAGTCGCGAACTGGTCCCTGGGGCCGGCGCCCACGCGGAGCGGCTGGAGAGCCTGTATCCGGCGACGCCCGCCAACGTGACCCGCGACGAGGGGCTGATGCTCTATCGCGACATGGTGCTCGGCCGGCGTTTCGAAGACAAGTGCGCGGAGATGTATTACCGCGGCAAGATGTTTGGCTTTGTGCACCTCTACAACGGCCAGGAAGCCGTGAGCACCGGGGTGATCAAGGCCATGAAGGCCCAGCACGATTGGTTTTGCAGCACCTACCGCGACCACGTGCATGCCCTCAGCTGCGGCGTGCCGGCCCGGGAGGTGATGAGTGAGCTGTTTGGCAAGGAGACCGGCTGCAGCAAGGGGCGAGGTGGTTCGATGCACCTCTTCTCCAAGCAGCATCACCTGCTCGGTGGCTATGCATTCATCGGTGAGGGCATCCCGGTAGCCCTGGGGGCAGCCTTTACCAGTCGCTACAAGCGCGATGCCCTGGGGGATGCCTCCAGTGATGCGGTGACGGCAGCCTTCTTCGGTGATGGCACCTGCAACATTGGCCAGTTTTACGAATGCCTGAACATGGCATCGTTATGGAAACTGCCGATTTTGTTTGTTGTCGAGAATAACAAATGGGCCATTGGGATGGATCACAACAGAGCCACCAGTGATCCGGAAATCTGGCGTAAAGCCACTGCCTTTGGCATGGCTGGCGAGGAGGTCGACGGCATGGATGTGCTGGCGGTGCGGGCCGCTGCCCAGCGGGCGGTGGAGCGGGCCCGTGCTGGCGAGGGTCCCACCCTGCTGGAGTGCCTCACCTATCGCTACCGCGGCCACTCCCTGGCCGACCCGGATGAGCTGCGGGCCCAGGCTGAAAAGGAATTCTGGGCCCAGCGTGATCCGATCAAGGGCTTGGCAGGCCACCTGATCGGCAAGAACCTGGCCACGGCTGAGGATCTCAAGGCGATTGAGAAGGAGATCGATGCCGAGGTGGCCGACAGCGTTGCGTTTGCCCTCCAGGCCCCCGAACCCAAGGCCGAGGAGCTCACCCGTTACATCTGGGCCGAGGATTGAGCTTCGGCCCTAGATCCCGCTGGGCATTCGCCGGGTGAGGTTGCGCAGTTTGCGCAAGGCCTTGAGCTCCACCTGTCGCACCCGCTCGCGGGACACATCCAGCTGGCGGCCGATTTCCGCCAGCGTGTGGCGGTCTGCCCCCTCCAGCCCGAAGCGCATCTGCAGCACCTGGCGCTCTTGCTCGCTCAGGTGGCTGAGCCAACGCCCCAACTGCTCCTGGTGGATTCCCCGCTCAACCCGGTCGAGCGGCTCCTCGTCATCGCCGTTGGCGATCAGGTCGCCCAGGAAGCTGCGGCCTTCGTCGCCATTCACCGGCGCATCGAGGCTGGAGGTGGTGAGGGCCTGGCGCAGCAGCGAATCGAGCTCATTGATCGGCATGGCCATGGCTTCGGCGATCTCCTGCCGGCTGGGCATGGCCCCCAGCTTGTGGGCCAGGTCGAGGCTCACCCGGCGGATGGCCGAGAGCCGTTCGGAGAGGTGCACGGGCAGGCGAATCGTGCGCGACTGACAGGCAATGGCGCGGGTCATGCTCTGGCGAATCCACCAGAAGGCATAGGTGGAGAACTTGTAGCCGCGGGTGGGGTCGAATTTTTCCACGGCCCTCTCTAAACCAAGCGAGCCTTCTTGAATCAGATCCAGGAGTTCCAGCCCCCTGCCCTGGTATTTCTTGGCAACGCTCACCACCAGCCGCAGGTTGGCCTTCATCATGCGCTGCTTGGCCCGTTGCCCAACACGCATGGTTTTGCGTTCCTTGTCTGTGTAGGTATCCCTCGCCTCCTCCAGCAGTTGCATCAGGGTTTGTACCTGGTTGCCGAGTTCGATTTCTTCGGCGGCGGTGAGCAGGGGCTCCCTGCCAATTGTGGTGAGGTACCAACTGACTGGATCACTCGTGCTGCGCCGATGGCCTTCGCTGGTCCTGAGACTGGTGGCGGACATCGCACGGGCTGATCAGGAAACCAACTGTCGACCCAAAAAATTGGTTGTTGGTGTGTTTTCGGTAACCCTTTAGATTTTACTTGCAAAACAACACGAAATGGATCAGTCGCCACCGTCGCTGCTGCTGATCCCCGCCAGGGCCTGCGCCACGGCGCCGGGGCTGGCGCAGCCGGGGCCCTGCCTGGCCCGCTGCAGGCCAGCGCAGGCGTGGGCCAGGGCGGCAGTGGCCAGCTGGCTGGCTGGGGCTCCGCTGCCGGTTGCGATCGCCAGTGCCCCGAGGCCGCCCGCATAGCCGGCCAGCACATCGCCCAAACCCGCCCGGGCGGCGGCGGGGGCGGCTGCCAGCAGCTGCCAGCGCTCCCCCGTGGCACTGGCCACCACGGTGCGCGCACCCTTGAGCAACACGCTGGCCCCGCTGGCCCGGGCCGCTGTCGCTGCCGCCTCCAGGGGCGGCAGCGCCTGCCACTCGGGGAACAGCCTGGCGAACTCGCCGGCATGGGGCGTGATCCAGCTCGGCCCCTGGCGCCGTTGCAGCCAGGTTGTGGCCCCCTCGTCGATCTGGGCCAGCCGGTTGAGGCCATCGGCATCCAGCACCAGCAGGCCTGGGAAGTGCTGCAGCAGTCCCCAGGCCTCGCCGTCGCCCCCTCCCTCCCTAGGCCCCCCTCCCTCCCCAAGACCAGGACCGAGCAGCACCGCGTCGAGCCGTTCCAGGTCGTCGGCCTGCAGCGCCGCCAGCTGCAGCTCACCGCCACTGCCGCAGCCCAGGCTGCGGCTCACCACCACATGGGGGGCCTGGTTCCACAGCCCGCTCGCCAGCTGGTGGGGCAGGGCGGCCCTGAGACTGCCGCAGCCACTGGCACTCGCCCCCGCCAGGGCCAGGGCCGCGG
>JAGYNF010000290.1 GCA_018400215.1 Cyanobium sp. M55B138
GGCAGTTGGGGGTGCTGCCCCTGCAGCAGGGCATCCAGCAGCTGGCGATCACCGAGCTGACCCTCCACCAGGGGCACCTGCAGCACCTGCTCGGCGATGGCGCGGTGGCCATACACCAGGTTGTCGAGCACCAGCACGGCCTGGCCGGCCCGCTGCAGCGCCCGCACGGTGTGGCTGCCGATGTAGCCGGCACCGCCGGTCACGAGGATTGTCATGGGGCGGGTCTGACCATGCGACGTCGCTCCCAGTGTGCCGACGGCGAACGTCACCGAAGGGTCCATCCCCTGCGCGCCACCCCCTGATCGGGCAGGATTGGCTGCACGGCCCACCCTTGATCGACCCCCCTCTCGATGGCAGCTCGTTCATCAGGATCACTTTCAACGGGCCCCAGTTCTTCTGGATCTGAACCCAGCCCCCTGCAGCTGCCCGACTGGGTGGCCTGGCTCCAGGCCGGCCTCACGGCCCTGCTGGCGGTGTTGTTTCTGGTGATGCTCGCCAAGGCCCGTGAGCAGGGCAGCCGCATCCAGGAGCTGCAGGAGCGGGTGCAGGGGCTGGAAAACAGCCGCGCCCTCGAGCGCACCACGGGGCTGGAACAGCAACTGCGCTCCACCGTGGAGCGGCTGCAGGCGGTGGAGCGCAGCACCGCCCGCATCGATGTGCTCAGCGCCGACAACAACGCCCTGCGCAGCGAGCTGCGCCAACTGCGCCGCAACGCCGACAGCGGCCTGCCGCCCCTTTCGCCTGCCACGCCCTCGGGCAGCAGCCCCGGCGACGCGGCATCGCCCAGCGGCCCCACGGCGCCACCCCCCGTGGCGCCCTAACCCTTCACGGCATCGCCGCTGGCACTGGGCAGGATGTAGCGCTGCAGGCCGATGAACAGCACCAGCACCGGCAGGATCGAGATCACCGAGCCCGCCGCCACCAGGCGCCAATCGAGCGAAAAGCTGCTGGCCAGCTGCTGCAGGCCCAGGGGCAGGGTGTAGAGCTGGGGCTCATCCAGGATCACCAGGGGCCAGAGGAAGTCGCTCCAGGTGCCGATGAACACGAACATCGCCAGGGTGATCAGGTCGGCCCTCGCCGCCGGGATCATCACGTTCCACCACTCCCCCACCGGACTGCAGCCATCGCTGCGGGCCGCCTCCTCCAGCTCCACCGGCACCCCCAGAAAGCTCTGGCGCAACAAAAAGATGCCAAACGCCGTGGCCGCCTGGGGAATGATCAGCGCCCAGAGGGTGTTGCGCAGGCCGATCTGCACCATCAGCAGATAGAGGGGGATCATCACCACCTGGAAGGGGATCAGGATCGTGGCCACCACCAACGCCAGCACCAGCCCAACCGTCGCCGGGACCGCAAGGGCCACCGCCCCCGGGTGGGCGTTCCCTCACCCCTTGGGTTCCCGCCTGGCCACACCCCGCGCTCACCCCCTCGCGCCGACGGACGCCGCAATCCGTCGGCTCGGTTTTCAGTCAGCTCAGTTGAATTCCCATTAAGGTCCAACCCACTTTGATGCTCCCCGCCGGGGAACGACCTCCACACCAATGATCTCGTCTGTCCCTAAGTTGTTGCTCCAGATGGGCTCCCATGAGATGGAGGTGGCTTCCACCTTGATCTCCGTTGGGCGAATCCTGCTGATCTTTGTGGCGGCCCGTGCGCTCGCCGAAGTAATGGTGCGATTGCAGCTCCCCACGATCCTCGGGGAGTTGCTGGCCGGTGTGCTGATCGGTTTCTCCGGGCTGCATTTCATCCTTCCCCCCGAAACCGGCGCGCAGCTGAACAGCACCTTGCTGAACCTGGTCAGCTCCCTGTCCGATGTCACCCCCGACGTGGTGCAGTCGATCTACACCTCCACGTTCCCGAACCTGGAATCGCTTGCCACGC
>JAGYNF010000291.1 GCA_018400215.1 Cyanobium sp. M55B138
GAGCTTTCAGCTTGGGAAGCCTAAAGGTGCCGCGGGAACAAAGCCCTGATTAGCCCAGAAAGCTACGTAAAGTCGTTCTCAGAGCGGGAGAAACAATGGCTGGAAACGGCGCTGAACGAGAGGTGATCCAGCTGCCGATCGAGCCCGGCTTGCTCTGCCTGCGGGGCCTGAGCCCCACGCGCCTGCGCTTCGAGGTGGAATACGGCCTGGAGCGGGGCACCACGGCCAACAGTTTTCTGTTTGCCGGGGACGGCGAGGGGGATGGCCAGACAGCCGACGGCCAGCCCCTGCCTCCGGTGCTGGTGCACCCCCCCGGGGCCTCCTTCGCCGCTGCCTACCTGGAGCAGTTGACCCCCTTGGTGCCGGCCGATGCCGCCCTGAGGGTGGTGGTGGGCCACGTGAACCCCAACCGGGTGGCCCTGCTGCGCCAGCTGGCGGAGCACTGGCCCAACCTGGTGCTGGTGGCCGCCAATGCCGGCGCCAAGCTGCTGGAGGAGCTCTGGAGCCAGCAGAAGCCAGCCAAGCCGGGCGAAGCCACCGGGGCCCACCCCGCGATTCCGCCCCTGCCCCCGATCGAGGTGGTGAAGCAGGAATCCAGCCGACCCCTGGCCCACGGCCATCGACTGCTGCTGATCCCGCTGCCCACACCCCGCTGGCCCGGCGGACTGGTGGCCTTTGAGGAGAGCACAGGCCTGTTGATGAGCGGCAAGTTCTTCGCCGCCCATCGCTGCAGCACCACCTGGGCCGAGAGCAACGGCATGGCCACCGAGGAGGACCGCCGCTACTTCTACGACTGCCTGATGGCGCCGATGGCACGCCAGGTGGAAACAATCGTGGATCGGCTCGAAGAACTGGACATCCGCACGATTGCCCCGGGCCACGGCCCGGCGATCACCGAGAGCTGGCGCAGCCTGCTGGCCGATTACCGCCGCTGGGGCGAGACCAGCGAACGCAGCAAGCTGGCGGTGGCGTTGCTGTTTGCCAGCGCCTACGGCAACACCGCCGCCATCGCTGACGCCCTGGCCCAGGGGATCTCCCGCACCGGCGTGCGGGTGGAGAGCATCAACTGCGAATTCACCCCGCCCGAGCAGCTGCTGGCGACGATCCGCAGTTGTGATGCCCTGCTGATCGGCTCCCCCACCCTGGGGGGCCATGCGCCCACACCGATCGTGTCCGCCCTCGGCACGGTGCTGGCGGAGGGCGACCGCAGCAAGCCCGTGGGCGTGTTCGGCAGCTTCGGCTGGAGCGGCGAGGCCCTCGACCTGCTGGAGAACAAGCTGCGCGATGGCGGCTTCAGCTTCGCCTTCGAGCCGATCAAGGTGAAGTTCAGCCCCGATGCCGCCGCCCTCAAGGCCATCGAGGAAACCGGCACCGGCCTGGGCCGCCAGCTGCGCACCGCCCAGCGGCGCCAGGAACGGCGCAGCGCCGGCGGCGGCCTGCAGGAAAGCCGCACCGGTCCAGCGCTCCAGGCCCTGGGCCGGGTGGTGGGATCCCTCTGCGTGCTCACCACCCTCAAGGGCGCGGGTGAGGGCCGGCTCAGCGGCGCCATGGTGGCCAGCTGGGTGAGCCAGGCCAGCTTCAGCCCGCCAGGTTTCACCGTGGCCGTGGCCAAGGACCGGGCCGTGGAGGCCCTGCTGCACAGCGGCGATCGCTTCGTGCTCAATGTGCTCGCCGCCGGCCGGGAAACCGGGCCGATGAAGCAATTTCTGAAGCCCTTCGCCCCCGGCGCCGACCGCTTCGCCGGCCTGGAGCTGGACATCAGCCCCGGCGGCCAGCCCATCCTGCCGGAGGCCCTGGCCTGGCTGGAGGCGGTGGTGCAGCAGCGGATGGAATGCGGCGACCACTGGCTGCTCTACGCCCAGGTGGAGCAGGGCG
>JAGYNF010000292.1 GCA_018400215.1 Cyanobium sp. M55B138
CAAGCGCATTGGGCGAAATGCCTGGCTGGATCCCTGCTGCAGACAAGTTGAGCTTCCAGATCTGGGCTCAGTAAAGAAGGATTTGGAGAGATGCTGGCGGCCAAATGAGCAGCAGCAGTCACATTGAATCTGCAACGATGGGGCAACCGTACGGTTGAGCCACCGCACGCCCTGTAGCAATCGCTACAAGGGTTGATCGAGCTGGCGACCCGCCGACATTCAGTTGTATTCGCCTGGAATGTCGTTCTTGCGCACCGTGACCCGATCAAAGCGTTGACCAGAGACCCGCAACAGCTCATCGCCGGAAAACTCGTAGCCGAGCTTGAGGGCTATCAGGGCCACGTCATCGGCCGTGGCTGCGGCCATCACTTGCTGCTTGATGTCCCCATCCGCCTGCATTGTTTGCAGAAAGGCCTTGAGCTGGTCGAGGGACATCGCTGGAGGATCGGCAGACAGCTTGGGGGGGTTACGGCTGGTCGGTGGGCTTGAGGAAGCGGCCGGACAACCGCACGGCCAACACCACCGCAGCCATGCCGTAGGAAGCGAAGGTGAGCACCTGGCCAGGGGCGCCGGAGCTGTAGGCACCGCGCTCCAGCAACACAGCATCAGCGAGCGAGGAGGCGATGCCCCAGAGCAGCACCCACACGCTCACATAGCCCACTCCCCTGAGGGTCTTGTGCATGGAATGGGCCGCAACCCCACAACATTAAGCGGCGGCTCTGGAGCCGTTGCGCCAGGCTGGAACCCATGCTCCAAGGAACGTCCAGGCCATGACCGCAGCCGTGCTGATCCTGCTGGTGATCGTGCTGGTGGGCCTGACGATCAATCCCAGCCGTGACGACTTCGCCTGGTTCCTGCGGCTGAGGCGTCCGGCCTGGCTCACCTTTGAACCCCTGATCCCCGTGATCTGGATCAGCATCTATGCCTGCTTCTGGGGGTCGGCCCTGGTGGCCTGGAATGCCAGCACCAGCTGGGGCTTGATGCTGGGTTACCTGGGGCTGCTGCTGTTGGTGCAGACCTACACCTGGCTGATCTGCCGCACCCGCAGGCTGGCGGGCGGCACGCTGATTGGCCTGGCCGGCTGGCTGTGGGGGGTGGCGCTGGCGGTGGCGGTGGGGCCGCAGGCACCCCCGGCGGCCCTGCTGCTGATCCCCTACCTGCTCTGGAGCCCCGTTGGCACCCTGGTGACCTGGCAGATGCAACGCATCAACCGCTAAGGCCTGTGGGTAGCAGCCAGGGGTAGGGAGACGCCACAGTGCAGGGATCAAACCTGCCGCCGCCCCCCCGCCATGACACCGACGCGAGAGCAGATCCTGGCCAGCTCAGGCGGCTGGGTTGCGGTACTGCTGAATGTGGTGCCCGGACTCGGAGCCGGCTACCTCTACCAGAGGCGTTGGAAGGCCTATTGGATCACCTCTGCCCTGGCCACCGCCTGGTTTGTGGCGGGCGCGCTGCTGGCCCAGAACGCCGATGCCGCTGCCGAAGCGCAGAACCAACTGGTGGGTCTGGGCGGCCTGGTGCTGCTGGCCGTGGTGACTGCCGCAGAGGCTGGCCTGGCTGTGAAGCGGGTGCGCCCGGGGGACTGACACCGGCCACCGCAGCGGATTCGGCCCACAAGGCAACGAATTTGTTCCTTACCACTGAAATCAACCCCTCATCGCCTAGAGTCTGTAAAATTCCTTAACTTTCGAGGCTCCTGCCCATGTTCACGCTTGAGAAGGCTGCCCAGATCTTTCCTGACACCCTCTCATCGGACGTGGTTCCGGCGGTGACTGCCCGCTTTCGCCTGCTGAGTGCCGAGGACCAGCTGGCCCTGATCTGGTACGCCTACCTGGAGATGGGCACCACCATCACCGTGGCGGCCCCCGGCGC
>JAGYNF010000293.1 GCA_018400215.1 Cyanobium sp. M55B138
CGCAGCTTCTTGTGGCTGTAGGCGTGGTCGACCACGATCAGCTCCTCGCCCACCGCGACCTCGATCGCCAGCTCCTCGTGCAGCTCGCGGGCGATGGTGGCCTCGATCGACTCGCCGGGCTCCTGCTTGCCGCCCGGAAACTCCCACAGGCCGCCCAGCAGACCCTCGTTGAGCCGCTGGTCGATCAACACCGCGCCGGCCCCGTTGCGCACCACGCCCACGCCGATCACCTGGAACGGCAGCTCGCGGGGCGCGTCTTTCACGGGGTAGGCGGCGGGGTCGCCGGCAGCGTAGGCAGCGCAGTGCCCCTGCCAGGGGCAGGCGCCGCAGCTGGGATGGCGGGGCGTGCAGACGGTGGCGCCCAGGTCCATCAGAGCCTGGTTGAAGGCCCGGGGCCGCCGCGGATCGAGCAGCGACTCACTCAGCTGCCAGAACCCCTTGAGCTGCCGCGCCGGTGGCCTGGGGCTCGCGATCAGCCGCGCCAGCACCCGTTTCACGTTGCCGTCGAGGATCGCGAAGGGCAGGTCAAAGGCCGAGGAGAGGATGCTGCCGGCGGTGCTGCGGCCGATGCCGGGCAACGCCAGCCAGCCCTCGAGCGTGCGGGGCCAGGGGTCGGTGGCGGGGCCAGCGGCGTCGAGCAGCATCCGCGCCCCCTGCTGCAAGCGCCGGGCCCGCGCGTAGTAGCCCAGTCCCTGCCAGAGCAGCAACACGTCGTGCTCTTCGGCTGCCGCCAGGGCCTCCAAGCGGGGGAAGCGCGCCATCCAGCGCCGCCAGTAGGGCAGCACCACCTGCAGCTGGGTTTGCTGCAGCATCACCTCGGCGCACCAGATCGCGAAGGGGTCCAGGGCCTCCCCAGGCTCCGGCAGATCGCCGTCAGACCGCAACTTCCACGGAATGGTGTGGCGGCCGTGCTCCTGCCACCAGGTGAGCAGCAAGGCGCGCAGCTCGACAACGGGCACGCAGCGATCAACAAATGTATGATGTATACACCTGATGGTGGCCATGCGGCGCACGCAGATCTATCTCTCTGAGCCCGAGCGGCAGGGGCTGCAAGCGCTGGCTCAACGCAGTGGCAAGAGCCAGAGCGCGCTGATCCGCGACGCCATCGACGTCTTCTTGCAACAGCACCAGCCCCAGGACCGCCTGGCTCGGCTACGCCAGGCCCGGGGTCTGTGGACCTCGCGCACCGACCTGCCCGACTGGCAGGCGCTGCGCGAGGAGCTGGATCGCCGGTGACAGCCGCGCCCGGACCAGCCCTGCTGGTGGTGGACACGGATGTCCTGATCGATTACCTGCGCGATCAAGCGCAAGCTGTGGCCTTTCTGGAAGCCAGCGACCAACCGCTGGCGGCATCGGTGGTCACGGTCGCAGAGCTGTATGCGGGCGTACGCGATGGAGAGGAGCGACAGCGCCTGGACGCATTCGTGCAGGCGTTTGAGGTGTTGTCACTGGAGCGGGAGGCGGCATCTGTGGCCGGGCTGTGGCGACGGCAGTACGGCCGCAGCCACGGCACCGGGCTGGCCGATGCGCTGATTGCCGCCAGCGTCTACACGGCTGGGGCGAGCTTGGCCACCCTCAACCGGCGCCATTTCCCGATGCTCGCCAACGTCTTGGTTCCCTACACGAAGGAAACCTGAATCACCCCACCACGTAGGCCTCAACCGCATCGCTGAGGCGGCGCAAACCGGCGAGGGCATCGCGCTCCAGGTTGCGCACCCGGTCGCGGCTGATGCCGAGCACCCGGCCGATGCCGGTGAGGCTCATGCCCAGCGAGGCGAAGGCACCGGCGGTGGGGCCGATCTCGAAGGCGCGCACCGTGCCCAGTGCGTGGCCGTTGATGCCCAGTGCCAGGCCCAGCAGGCGCTCGT
>JAGYNF010000294.1 GCA_018400215.1 Cyanobium sp. M55B138
AAAAGGCAAAATATTGCAGTTTATGCAAACCCTGGCGCTTTTTGTCAAATGATCCCAAAAACAATCTGGATGCTTGTCGGCTGCGACTTTGCATTCCAAGAGGGCTGGGTATAAGTCCGCTGGTCACAATATTGATCCATGGCTGCAAGGATCACGGCGTATCCCAGGCCCCCTGGGACTCGCGAACCTAGCCGCTTGATGCGGGATTGGAAACCAGAGCCAGTGGCAATGCCATGACCCTCGCCATCCCGCGATTCGACGCCCACGGCTATCTGGAGGCTGGAGTCCATCGCTGCACCTTCCAAGAGCTGGAGAGGCTGCTCGGCTGGAATGAAAGCCGCCGCCATCTGCTCCGCCAGCTCCAGCAGTTCATCGATGAGCGGCTGCTGCCGGAGTTCAGCCTGCACCCACCATTGGTCCTCGACGGTCACTTCGTGACGCGGCAAGAGCACCCCCAGGAGATCGTGGCGGTGGTCCTGATGGATGAGCTGGGGGACGAGAGCTTTTGGCACGCTGCCGAGCTCTGCCAGCACTACGAAGCCCTGCGCTCTCGCTATCAGGTGCGGCTGTTTGTCCACACCAGCAGCTCAGGGATCAATGCCCTCGCACGCATCCAGGGGATTGATCCCTGCGAGCTGCTCGAAAAGAACCTCTACCACCAGCACACCAAAGGCGTTGTGAGGCTGCACTGATGGGTATCTGGATTGATGCGGTGGAAGCCCGAGCACGGCTGATCCATCAGGAGATCGCCGGGGCCCAGATGCTGGCCCGTAGCCGGGGGCTGGATCCCCAGGTCTTCTCAGGAGGGCTCTATGACGAGCTGGCCCGTCTCTACCGCGACAACTACGCCTACGCCCAGCTGGCCGATCACGCTGATCTGATCGCCCGCTACCGCGGCCCGGGCGTGGTCAACCGGGAGCCGCCCATCTCGCTGGTCACCTGCCTGTTCGGCAAGCTCAAGGAGGAGATCCGCGCGATCGCTAGGGCCATTGCTGGGATGGAGACCAGCAGCAAAGTCCGCTGGCCCGCCGATCTCGATCCCCAGTTGGCCGGAGTCACCCACGGCAGCTTGGTGGTGGGGATGCGGGTGCCCAGGCCGGGAGACCTGGGTGCCGATGGCCAGGCCCAGCTGCCCGGGGTCACCAATGAGCTCTACAGCGCCGTGCGCTCAGCGGTGCAGAGCCTGCCCACCATTCCGCGTCTGATCCAGCACGGGGAGGTCAGCGAGGCCATCCATGACCACTTCCCGGATCCAGCAGTGCGCGACACGGTGATGGTGGCGGCCAGGCGACTGGCACCCTCAGCTCAGTACAAAGCGATCAACGCCCTGTTCCTCAATGCGCCGCAGGATGCCGAGGCCCCTGGTGTCGTGCAGCCGCTCACCCGTCAGAGCCGCGTCATCTTGAGCAGTTGCCTGGATTCGCCCAGCCGGCAGCGGTTCAAGGGGTCGGGAGTGTTTGAGGGGCTGGTGCGGGAGGTGGATCTCGACGCCCGCCGCTTTGAAATCCGGGGGATCGGCAGCAGCAGGGGAATCCGGTGCATCTACGAGCCCCACTACGACGCCCTGGTGCGCGACCTGCTCGATGCCGCCGTGCGTGTGAAGGGCAGCTATGAGGCGGCTCCTGATCAACAGCCGCGGCTGGTGCGGGTGGAGGAGATCAGCATCACCCGTGCAGCCAGCCGCCAACTGGGACTGGACCTGACGTGCCCTCCAGCGCCATGAGCTGAGCAGCGGTGGAGAAAGTGGGGCTGATCGACCAAGGGCGAGCCGAGCCCCCACCCCCCAAGCGTGCTAGTACAGGTGTATCCATTTGGATCGGTTCATGGGCGCCTCTCTCCCCAGGCCTGCGGCCTTGGCCG
>JAGYNF010000295.1 GCA_018400215.1 Cyanobium sp. M55B138
AGGCCCTGGCTGCCTGGGAAGAAGGCCGGAAACTGCTGCTGCTGAGCGAGCGGACGGACCACATCACAGCGATCGCCGGCGCGCTGGCCGAGCAGGTGCCAAACCTGTTTCTGCTGCATGGCCGCCTGAGCGCACGCCAGCGGAGCGCCACCCTGGCCGAACTGGAGGAGCTGCCCCCTGATGCACCCCGCATAGTACTGGCCACCGGACGGCTGGTGGGTGAAGGGTTCGATCACCCTCCGCTCGACACGTTGCTGCTGGCGATGCCCGTGTCCTGGAAGGGCACCCTGCAGCAATACGCCGGACGTCTGCACCGGCAGGAGAGCGGCAAGACCAGCGTGCGCATCATCGATTGGCTCGACCATGGCCATCCGGTGACGCAGCGCATGTGGGAGCGGCGGCTGCGGGGCTATCGGGCGATGGGGTACGAGCTGACCTCGGCCCAGCAGCGCCCATCAGGCGGTGGCGACGTACGGCCATCCCCCGTACAGCGATGAAGTTGCTCCCTGTTGTGCCATGTCGCCGGTCGAGACCATGCTCCATGCGGCGATCGAAGCGATCGATGAGCCCCGCTCCGCTCGGATGGACCAGCGCACCAAGCCCTCGGTGAAGGCCAGCATTGAGGCGGCAGCAGACTTGATGGGTATCGAGGCCTCTGCCTTCGTGGTGATGTCGGCGTATGCACATGCCCAGGAGCTGCTCAGTGGCAGGCAGCAGACCCTGCTCAGCCAGGTCGATCACCAGGCCCTGCTCGCCGCCCTCGACGCAGAGACCACGCCAACCCCCTCCCTGCTGGAGGCTTGGCAGTTGCACCAGGACCAGGTCGTGCGCTCCTGACCCAGTGGCGGTTCGGATCGAAGCCTTTGACCCTGGCCTGCACGACACCAAGGACTTCCGCTGCGGCAGCGACAGCCAGGACAACGTTCTGCGCCGCACCGCCAAGCGCCAGCAGCGTGATGGCTACACCCGGCTCTACGTCGCCACTGACGCCGCCCAGGTTGACGAACCTCGGGCCTGCCTGGGCTTCTACGCCATCAATGCCCATGCCATTGGCGTGGCCGATGTGCCTTCCGATGCTGCCCCGCGGGCACCGCGCTCGAATCTGATCCCAGGCGTTTTTCTCAGCCACCTCGCTGTCGATGGAAGACAGCAGGAGAAGGGACTGGGGCGCATTCTACTGGTGGATGCCATGCAGCAGTGCCAACGGGCGGGGCAGATCCTGGGTGTGCGGCTGATGTTGCTCGATGTGGCGGCCGATGCTGACGAATCAGAACGCGCCCAACTCCAGCGCTTCTACGCATCGATGGGATTCAGGCCCTTGCCAGGACGACCGGATCGTTTATTGATCTCTCTGAGTTCCCTGCCACCTCTGCAGTTAGGCGTATAGATAAGGCATCGAAATCGCAACTGCCTCCTGCTCACTCTGTGATGGTGCCTCCACGTTCTCGAGGTGCCACTTCTGGGGCCCGCCTGCCGGATCTCCACCAGAGAAAACAGATCGGCGCCGGGGACATCCAAGCCGCCATGGCACACGAGGAGCGTCACGACCTCCGTTGAAGCTACTGGCGTGACTGCGGACCCTATGCTGTTGTACAGGCAGTTGGACAGTGCAATGCAGGTCGTCAGTTTTTCGGAGGCCCGCGAGAGCTTCAAGGCGGTGCTCGATCGCGTGGAAGCCGACGCGGATGTGACCCTCATCACCCGGCGCCACGCCCAGGGCGCTGTGGTGATGTCGCTCGACACCTACAACAGCCTGATGGAAACGGTGCATCTGCTCCGCTCTCCTGCAAACGCCGCCCACCTGCAGCGCTCCCTGGAGCAGGCCGAACGGCAGTGGTGGGGCGAGCGG
>JAGYNF010000296.1 GCA_018400215.1 Cyanobium sp. M55B138
ACGCTGGTTCAGCCCTATGGGGTGCATGTGCAGCGCAACAGCACACCAACGGAGCAAGAAGCTGATGGGAGGGGCTTCCCCCTGAGCCGTCCAGTCCACCAGCCTGGGGGAGGCGTTGTGCCGCTGATCCCCTGCAGCGCTTGATGGCACCGAGCTCTTCACGGGCTGCAGCCCAGAACCCGCCTTTCATCCGGCTGCTGAAGCAGGGCACGGCCGAGGACCCGTGCACCTGCCGCCGGAGACCTGATTTCAGCTTTGTCCGGCTAGAGTGATCTCCTGGACAAAGCAGGCAGGGCCGGCGGAAACCATGGCTGTGCGCGATCGATCGACAAGCGAGGCTCTCGCAAAAGCGAGTGGTCAAGCGGTTCGTGCGCTGGCGCTGGCGCAGGAGGGTTTGCTGGACGACCCAGCGGCCACGGCTTTGTTGCTGCGGGTGAGTCAGTTGATGGCCCAGAAACTGGCACGGCCAGGCGGGCCGCTGCAGCAGGCCAGCCACGACCCAGCAACCCTGGCTCTCGACGATCTTGGCCTGCTCAGTGAGCTGGTGATTCAGGCCTGGCGAGGGGAAGAGCAACCCCTGAATCGCGAATGGATGCTGCGCCTTCGGGGCGAGCGGGCCCTAGCGCAGTTGCTCAAGAGCCGCGGTGGCACGCTGCGAGCAGCCGAAGTAGCAGAGCTGCTGGGGGTGGGTGAAGATACGGTGCGAAAGCGTCGCGAGCGCAAGTTGCTGCTGGGCGTGAAGCGCGGCAAGCACACCCTGTATCCGGTTTTTCAGTTCGACCAGCGCAACCGACGGGTATGGCCTGGCGTGGAGCAGGTGCTGCCGTTGCTCGACACCGCCAGTGGTTCAGCCCAGCTGCGGTTTTTGCTGAGCCCCGATGCTGAGCTGGAGGGGTGCCCAGCAGATCATCTCTGCTGCGACCGCCCCACAGGCCTGGAGCTGATCGCTTGCCGGGCCCGCCAGTTTGGCCAGCATCTGGCTCGCTGAGTGGTGCCACTCCCGCAACCGCCGGTGGGCTATGAGACCTCGCTGAAGCTCACCTCAATTCCTGCAGGTACCCAGTGGTGGCGGATTCAGCACTGCCGGCACGCGAGCGGCTTGTTCTGGGGGCGGCAGCTGCTGGGTCGCTGGAATGATCCCAATGGCCGTTTCGGGGTGCTCTATGCCTCAGACAGTGTGGATGCGGCCTTTGCTGAAACCTTTGGGCGCGAGCTGATGAACAGCCTGGCTCCGGCTTCAGTGAAGTTCCTCAGCCGCCAGGAACTGGCCGAGCGCTGCGTGGCCCGGCTCTGGGCCGAGCGCGATCTGCAGATGCTGGATTTCACGGGGCCCGCTCTCCAGGCGCTGAATTTGGATGCACGGTTGTTGCACAGCTGCGATGCGTTGGAGGTGTGCCATCACTGGGCCCGCTGGGTGCATGGTGCACCGGAGCAGCCGGATGGGCTGCTTTATCCCTCGCGACTGCTTCCCCGCAGCCGGAATGCGGCGGTGTTTGAGCGGTGTGCAGACGCCTGGCGGGAAGAACCGCTGGGCAATCTGCTCTCGTGGCAGGGAGCCAGCGGCGAATCCGCCGTGTTTCAGCTGCTCGACGACCAGGGCTGGGGCCTGGTGGATTGACCAGCTCCTACCCCTTGAGTACTGATCACGATCAGGCTTCAGCAATTCAGAAATCAGAACTATGACAAAGCCAGGTCCAGCGTCTGAACCCCCCTCCACCCGCACCCTGCTGCTGGGCATCTGGGGCCACCTGAGCCGCCGGCGGCGGATCCAGCTGGGGCTGCTGCTGGTGGTGATGCTGGCCAGTGGCGGGGCGGAGCTGGTGTCGCTGGGGGCGGTGCTGCCGT
>JAGYNF010000297.1 GCA_018400215.1 Cyanobium sp. M55B138
ACGCCCTCACCACCGCCGCCCGCATCATCCTGGCGATCGAGGATCTGGCCCAGCATTTCCCGGGCGACCCGGTGGCGACGGTGGGCAAGCTGCAGCTCTGGCCCAATGCGGCCAACATCGTGCCCGGGCGGGTGGAGTTCACCCTCGACATGCGCGATCTCTCCCACGCCGTGATCGACCAGATGCGGGGGCAACTGGAACGCAAACTGGAAACCATCGCCGTGGCCAGCCGCAACCGCATCACCATGACGCCCCAGTTCGTGGTGGATCCCAGTCCGGCGGATCCACGCCTGCAGGCGGTGATCAGCGACGTCTGCCTGCAGCTGGGCCTCAGTGCCACCCACCTGCCCAGCCGTGCCAGCCATGACGCCCAGGAACTGGGGCGGCTCACCGCCATGGGCATGATTTTCGTGCCCAGCCGCCATGGCGTGTCCCACTCCGCCGAGGAATACACCTCCCCGGCGGAGTGCGCCCAGGGGGTGTCGGTGCTGCTGCACAGCCTGCTGCAGATCGATCAGCAGTTCGCCAGCCAGCCCCCCTCCAAGCCCCCAGGCAAGCAAGCCTTGCTCAAGCCCGAGATCTAGGGTTCGTCGTTGTCGTTGGTCCATGGCCGCAGCAGTGGATGCCATCGTGGTGGGCTCCGGCGCCACCGGCGGCATCGCGGCGATGGTGCTGGCGGAGGCCGGCCTGCGGGTGCTGGTGCTGGAGGCCGGGGCCGAGCTGAAGCCGGAGCAGGCCTTCGGCAGCGAACCGGCCAACAGCCTGCGCCGCCTGGTGAACCTCAGCAGCGGCAAGCAACGGCTGCAGCGCCACCACCCGGGCTTCTGGAAACAGAACCCGGATCTGTTCACCGACGAGCGGCGCAACCCCTACTCCACCCCGGCGGGCCAACCCTTCCTCTGGACCCGCGGCCGGCAGGTGGGCGGCAAGAGCCTCACCTGGGGTGGCATCACCCTGCGGCTCAGCGACTACGAATTCAAGGCGGCGCAGCGGGAGGGCAGCGGTCCGGGCTGGCCCATCAGCAGCGCCGACCTGGACCCCTACTACGGGCCATTGGAGCAGTGGCTGGGGGTACACGGCCAGCGGGATGGCCTGCCCCAGCTGCCGGATGGCTGCTTTGCCCCACCGCTGCCCTTCACCCCGGCTGAGGAGCAGCTGGCCCGGGTGGTGGGCCAGGAGCTGGGGTTGCCCTTCATCCACTCCCGCGGCTTTGGCCTGCGGCGCGCACCCGGCTGGCCCGCCAGCAGCAGCCCCGGCAGCAGCCTGGCCCGGGCCCTGGCCAGTGGGCGGGTGCAGCTGCGCAGCGGCGCCGTGGTGAGCCACCTGCTGATGAACGTCGACCAGAGCGCCATCCGGGGCGTGGAACTGGTGGACAGCAGCAGCGGCCGGCGGGAACAGCTGGAGGCGCCGCTGGTGGTGCTGTGCGCCTCCACGATCGAGAGCCTGCGGCTGCTGCTCCACTCCAGCGAGCAGGAGCGCAGCGGCGGGCTGATCGACCCCTCCGGCAGCCTGGGGCAGGGGTTGATGGACCACATCTCCTGCTGCCGCTTCTTCTCCCTGCCCGACGCCCCCGCCGCCACGGGGCCGGTGGAGCTCTCCGGAGCCGGCAGCTGCTTCATTCCCAACACCGTGAATCTGCATGACCCGACCGCCGAACCCTTCCGGCGCGGCTACGGCATCTGGGCCGCCCTGCAGCGCTTCGACCCACCGCGCCTGCTGCAGCGCCATCCCGGAGAGGCCAGCGGCTTCCTGATCGGCCACGGCGAGGTGCTGGCGCGGCCGGAGAACCGGGTGACGCTCAACCACCACCTGCTGGATGCCTGGGGCCTGCCCACACCCCACA
>JAGYNF010000298.1 GCA_018400215.1 Cyanobium sp. M55B138
GGCGATCAACTCCAGCACGATCTGGCGACCGCCCAGCAGCACCACCGCCAGGGCCACGCCGGCCAGCAGCTTCTGCAGCAGGCCCCACACGTCGTCGCGGTTGGAGGAGCCGCTCAACCAAAGCAGCACAGACACCGAAAGCAGCACCACATCCAACCACCAGGGCATGGCAGAGCGGGAGGTCAACAACGTGACTTCATTGTGCAGCGCGCGACCCCGCGGTGCTGCCGCTCAGCCAACTCTCAAGCCCCTCTCCGAGAAACGAGAGGCCGAGCACCAGCACAAACATGGCCAGGCCGGGGTAGAGGGCGGTCCACCAGATGCCGGTGGGCAGGGCGGTGAGGGCCTGCTGCAGGTCGCCACCCCACTCGGGGATGGTCTCGGGCAGGCCGAGGCCCAGAAAACCCAGGCCACCGAGCACCAGCACCGCATCGGCGGCATTGAGGGTGAGCAGCACCGGCACCGAGGTGATCACGTTGCGCAGCAGGTAGCGGCGCAGGATCCAGGCCGGCCCCGCCCCCAGCGACTGGGCCGCCTCCACGTAGAGCTCGGCCTTCACCTGGGCGCTCTGGTTGCGCACCACGCGGAAATATTGCGGGATGTACACCACGCAGAGGGCGGCGGCGGCATTGGGCAGGCCGCGACCCAGCAGGAAGGCCAGCACCACCGAGAGCAGCAGCACCGGCAGGGTGTAGAGGGTGTCCATCAGCAGCACCAGCAGCCGGTCAACGCCGCCACCCAGGTAGCCGCTCACCATGCCCAGGGGCACACCGATCACCAGGGCCACCACCAGGGCGAGCACCACCACCTGCAGGGCCACGCCGCTGGCGGAGAGGGTGCGCACGCACACATCGCGGCCGAGGCGGTCGGTGCCGCACCAGTGGGCCGGCGAGGGCGGCGCATAGATGGGGTTGTCGAGGCCGACGTTGGGATCAGGCAGCCAGCCGACCTGCACCAGCAGCGGGGTGAGCAGCGCCACCAGCACGTAGAGCAGCACGATCACCACCCCCCAGCGGGCCATGCGAGCCGAGAGGGTGCGAGCCGAGAGGGTGGTGGCGCGGCGCAACAACAGAAGCATCCCGCGACCCTACGCAGCTCTGGGGCGGGCCGCAACTGGCAGGAGCCCTTGAGCAGCGCGCTGCCCATGGCGGGCTAGACCAGCACCACGGTGGCTCCATAACACTGGAGCTGGCGATCAAAAGGGTCGCGGTGCTTGTCGACGGCATCCAGGCTGGCCACGGCCAGGCGACCAGGCGACACCTTGATCGCCCTCTCCCAGAGCGAAGCCTGGCTCACAAACACCTCGGCCTCCGCTGCCTGCACCGGTCACCGCAGGGCCTCAAACAACCCATCGAGGGGGGGCCTGAAACTCCTGGCCGTAGTTGATCTGCCCCCGCATCGCTCCGGGCGATCGGCACCCCAGCCCGGGCAATCACCACCTCCTCCCCCTGCTCCACCTCTTGCAACAGCTGGGAGAGATGGGTCTTGGCCTGGTGCACGTTCACCACCGCCACGGCCTCACCTGAAACTTAGTCATAGCTCAGTCAACCCAGGAGTCTGGGGCCGCCGCCCGCTGCTCAGACAGAGGGGGCTTGCGGCTGATCACGCCGGGCTAACCCCGCTGGGGCCTGATCTCTTCAATCAGCACGGCGAGGGTTTCACTCACTGAGCGACAAGGCATCCATCCTGGAGTTGAGAACGGCGAGCCGCTTGTTCTCTTGCCTCAGCTGCTCGGTTTCTTTCTCGATGTCGTAAACGGGATGCCAATTGAACAACTCCTTCTCTTCGAGAAGGCTCCGCCTACGGAGAAGACTTCGTCTACGCCAGCAA
>JAGYNF010000299.1 GCA_018400215.1 Cyanobium sp. M55B138
CGGTTTGGATGCCGATGCCGCCTGCGCGATTTACTGGCCCTCGCCAATGATGAACAACGCGAAGTGCTGATCTTTATTATGGCCGTTGCGCTGGGGACGGCCAAGGCAGACGTCGTCGGAGACATTGCAGCATCACGGCATAACAGCAGCATTGTGCCATGGCAACGGCAATGCGCAAACCACGAGGATGTGCTATCGAGGCAGTCTGAAGATCTGTTAGGCTCAGCCCAGTGGATATCCCTGTCGCACCAGCCACCTCCACCCGCCAGCTCCCCTTTTCGCCTCAGCCCATTACCTCAGTCCATCACCAGTCCATCCCCTCAGTCCATCACCCTTGATCAGCTCCGCGCCCATGGAAGCCCTCGCCGATTACTTCAAGGTTTTCTCCGAACCCAATCGGTTGGCCGTGCTGGAGGCCCTGCGCCAGGGCCCGTTGAATGTCACCGCTGTTGTGGAACGCACCGGGCTCAGCCAGGCCCTGGTCTCCAAGCACCTCAAGTTGCTCACCATTGCCGGCGTGGTGAAGCGCCGTCCGGAGGGGAGTTTGGTGTTTTACGACGTGATGGATCGCCAGGTCTTCAAGTTGATTGCCCAGGCTGAAAAGCAGCTGCTCGCCTCGCGCCGCCAGCAGCTCGATGCCCTGGCCGCCATTCTCTGAACGACTCCCGCCTGGCTGCCAGGCCGATCCTCCATGCAATTGGCCCAGCCCACCAGCCTGCAGGGCCTGCGGGCAGCCCTGGCGGCGGGGCAGCGCTGTTTCCCAGGCCTGAAGCTGCCCGATCTCGATGGCATCGACCTCGATCTCTCGGGCTGCGAGCTGGTGGGCGGCTGTTTGAAGGAGGCCCGTTTGGGCCGGGCCAGCCTGCGTGGTGCCCAGGTGGAGCGTTGCTGTTTTCAGCAGGCCCTGCTCTGGGGTGCCGATCTCTCCGGGCTGCGGGCCCATGGCTCCCAGTGGCATGAGGCCGACCTCTCGGGTGCGCGCCTGCAACAGGCCGATTTCAGCGGGGCCCTGCTGCATCGCTGTTGCCTGCGCGGTGTGGTGGCCGCCTCCAGCTGTTGGCGCCAGGCCAGGCTGGTGGAGGCCGATTTCCGCTCCGGGCTCGACCAACTCACCGACCTGGGGGGGGCCGATTTCCAGGGGGCAGACCTCAGCTTTGCCTTGATGCAGGGGGTGCAGTTGCGCGGTGCCGACCTGCGCGGTTGCTGCCTCTATGGGGTGAATCTCAGCGGCGCCGATCTGCAGCAGGCCGACCTGCGTGGCTGTGACCTGCGCGACACCCAGCTGGCTGGGGCCGATCTGGGGCGGGCCCAGTTGGAGGGAGCCCAGTTGCCCGCCTGATCAGCCCAGCTCCCCCTGCTGGTGGGGCTCGCCATCAAAGCCCCACTGCTGGCGAATGGCTGCATTCCTGCACCAGGGCCTCGAGGCAAGCTTCGCCCTGGTCAATCAGCTGGCGCCCGTGCTGCTCGCCCCCCAGGGCCTTGACCATGGCGGAGTTGCTGATGCAGAGCTGAAGGTCCTCCAGCTGCTGGTGCAGCCAGGTCCATTCGTAGTGGATCATCGCGGTGGAACACCGCTGCAGCTGGTCGCGATAGGCCGCGATGCTGCCGCCCGCAGGCAGAAAATCCGGTGGCCGGGCAACCGGTGCCGGCCCCTGGGCTGCGGCCAGTTTTTGCATGATGTCGCGCAGATGACCCATGGCGCGTGGCTGGCGTGGTGAAGTGCCTGGGATGCATTGAAGCGTGAACGGCCTTTCAGGGCATCCGATCGCGTCGCCACAGTGACAGAGAAATGTC